>DATJAL010000039.1 GCA_035516255.1 Chitinivibrionales bacterium
ACAATTCAATTTGAAGTATGTCGATTATGGAATAAAGGGACTCGCGATATCCATCGGAGCCCCGGACATGAATGCTATCGCGGAAAGATTCGTTGGATCGGTGAGAAGGGAAGCACTGGACCATTACATTATTCTCAATCGGCGGCAGCTTAATAGAATTCTGGTGGATTATGTGAATTTCTACAATTCTCAACGACCACACCAAGGTCTTGAGCAACAGATTCCAGGAGGATATTCTCCGCAAAGAGAGGGAGAGATCTCGAAAATCCCGATTCTCTCTGGATTACATCATCATTATTTCAGGATGGTAGCATAGCAGATGGAATTTTTCCATAGCACGGGCACCAGAGATGGGGTATTTCTTCAAGATATTCGCAGGGATAAAGGAACTGGGCTCCTCCGAGGACGGTTCGGAGAAGCCCGGGTTCCAAGAAACAAAGATGGTACACCATCCTGGATTCGAACCAGGGACCTACTGATTAAGAGTCAGTTGCTCTACCAGCTGAGCTAATGGTGCGAAAATGGACGCGGGAAAATATATATCTTTTTAACCGCCGGGGGCAAAGGAATCATCAAGAAGTCGTCTGCGGCTGACGCAGAGCGAGCTTTGTTCTTTGGATCACCCTCCAGCAGCTTTTTGTATGAGTCGGCGGTAGACGCTCCACGATGATTGATATCCCTTCCATCGAAATTTCATGTTTTAAAAAATCCAGCGCCGGAGCCTCGGACTACGGCGAATAGTATTTTAAAATCGTATACAAACCAAAAACCCGGAGGTTATTGAAACCCATTCCACGCTGATTCGACCGGTCGGCCGACCCATGCGCGGAGAACAACCAGAAAGCGGAGGTCCCCATGTTCCGTGTGTCCTGCCTTGCGTCCCCGTTCGTCCTCATCCCCGTTTTTATAGCCTGTGCTGCCCCGAAAATCGAGGTGGACGAGTCCGCCTACGATTGCGGCATTGTCGCCGAAGGAAAAATTGACAAGCTCCACGCGCAATTTGTCGTTAAGAATTCGGGAGATGCGACTCTCACGATCAGCAACGTGTGTCCGGGTTGCGGGTGTACCGTGGTGAGGTTCGACACCACCATCCAACCCGGGAAAACCGGTCTCATCGCTTCCACCGTCACCATCGCGAATTACCATTCGGGTCCGATCACCAAATACGTGACCGTCCAATCCAACGCTTCGAACAATCCCGCGCTGCAGCTTTCCATAAGCGCCGTCATCAAACCGGTGATCGATGTTTCGGAGCAGTACGTGAGCCTTGCGCCGGGGAAGCCGCACACCATCGTGCTTGCCTCGGCCAAACAGGACCTTTCCGTCAGCGAGGTGTTCATGAGTGGTTCTTCCGCATCTGCGCCGTCGTCCCCTGCGTGGCAGGCAGCCGAGGGTAAGGATTGTGACTGAACAGGATCACGAATGGGTCCCTCAGAAGCCAAAACTGGTGAGTTATTCGTTGTTCAATGAAGATAAAAAATAAATGTAATGTTTTATTCATGGGGCGGGTGTGAGAAGCACTCGCCCCTTATTTCACCATTGGAAATACTCTAATTCCGTTTGACAACCGTAAGTCGGTCTCGCTCGCTCATGCCTTGTTGAATTTGGTCTTTACCCACTCCACAACCTGGTAGTGTTCAGGACCGGTAGGCTTGCGGATGATAACGTCGTTTTATCGCCATCCAGATGCCGGAAGGGCTGTCCAGGATAACAGTAAATCTCCTCCCCATAATTTGTCAGGGATATTTGTCCCTATGGGGTAATGAATTAGCAATAGGGGAAATAAAATCATTTTTAAAACGGAAAGGGACAAATTTCCCTATACCTTTACAAAAGCAACATTTTCTATTTGCACCACTTACAGATAGTTATGCACGCTCTGTATCTTTGGCACATGCATTGCGGTTTTACAAACTGCAGCGAGTTAAAAGGCTGTTCTATTGATTAGAGAAGGTTTGTCATGAAAGGTATAAAAAGAATTTTTTGGCTGTTGAGCGCAATCGTTCAGAGTTTGCTTATAATAATGATTTTTACCGGTTGCACTCCGAGCAGATCGTTGTACCTGCAAACGCAGGCGCAAAACAGGATACTTCATCAACAAAAAGACAACATTGACGTTACGCTTGAGCTGTCAAAAAACAGCCTGGTAGATAACAAACTGGTGATTGTAAACAACACTTCATCGCCGATTGACGTGTCACCGCAAAAGATCCTGTTCGAAATCCCGAAAAAACTGCTTGAGGCAAACGCAGTGGAAGATTACATCTCTTTCCTTGACAGGCGCTCCAAACGGCTGCAATCACTATGTTATGCCGGCGATTATCAGTATGTTTGTTCGGATGAAATACGTGATTTTTATCAATCGCAAAAAAGCAGAGCTTTCATTTTCGGTACTATTATGCCAGGTAATTCCTCGCGCGGAAACATTGCGTTCGATATGCCGCTGGTGGTCAACAATAGCAAGTGGAAGGCGGTTGAAAAGACAACACAACCATATAAGGCGAGGGTGACTTTCCAGTTTATTGTCAATCGAAAGCCGGTGACGATAACATTCCCGCTTCTCGTTACCTGCGATGACATAGGCAATCTTCCGTATTCGGTGCTGGAGTATTTGAAATAAAATGTTAATGAATGGGGAAATAATTTTATATCAGACAATCAATTTATTATTATTACTCTGTTGCCATAAGGTCCAATTTTTATAACCGATGAATTATAAGAAATAATTTTTCATGGTGTTCTGTTTATTCGCCGGCGCGGAGGCCCGCGTCGCGAAATTTTATTTTCCCACACTTCCGCTTATCTCTACTTTGGGCGGAGCATTTTTCCATAGGAGCGCCTCAATATGCAAAGGGGATCCGCTGCCTGTTTCTTTTCCCTGTCTGTGCTATTAACCGCCGTGTTTCTCGCCGGAGCACAGCCCTCGCTCGACGCCGACGAAATCGTGCGCCGCGCCGACGCCAAGATGCGTGGGGAAACCAATTACAGCGAAATGACCATGACCGTGGTGCGGCCCGACTGGAGCCGAACCGTGAGCCTCAAGGGTTGGGAAAAGGCCCGTACGTATTCACTCACCGTGATCACCGCGCCTTCCAAGGAGAAGGGGCAGGCGTTCCTGAAACGCGGCGTTGAAATGTGGAACTGGGTGCCGTCCATCGACCGGGTGATCAAGCTCCCGCCCTCGATGATGTCGCAGTCGTGGATGGGCTCCGACTTCACCAACGACGACCTCATCAAGGAATCGTCCATCGTGAAGGATTATTCACACACCCTGTCGGGTCGTGATACCATTGACGGACGCGACTGCTGGAAGGTCACCCTAACCCCGCTTCCGAACGCCGCCGTAGTGTGGGGCAAGGTTGTGGCGTGGATTACAGTGCAGGAAGACATCGAGGTGAAGGAGCAGTACTTCGACGAGGATGGCGCGCTTGTCAACACCGAGCGGTTTTCCGACATACAGATGATGGGCGGTAGGGAGATCCCCGCGCGCATGGAGATGACACCCGCGGCAAAGCCCGGGTGCAAAACCGTGCTCGTCGTCAATACTATATGGTTCGACAAGCCCATCGCCGACGATTTCTTTTCGCTGCAAAACCTCAAACGCGTTCGGTAGGGAACATGGAACTGCTGTCACTTTCGTGGCGCAACATATGGCGCAACAAACGGCGGACCCTAATCACCGCGGCGTCCATTTTTTCCGCGGTGTTTCTTGCGCTCATTATGCGGGCGATGCAGCTCGGCTCATATGACAAGATCGTGCGTAACGTGGTGGAATTTTACACCGGCTACATTCAAGTCCATGCAAAAGGCTACTGGGACGACAAGAGCCTCGACCGCAGTTTCATTGCCGATACTGCACTGCTGAAGAACGTCGAGAATGTGGGGGGCGTTTCGTACCTTATCCCTCGGCTTGAGTCCTTTGCCCTCGCCTCGACGAGCACGCAGACCAAGGGCGTGCTGGTGGTGGGAGCGGTCCTTGCGCAAGACGACCGCCTCACACATCTCTCTTCGCGAATCAGCAAGGGGATCATGCCCGAGCAGTCGGGGCGGGGCGTGCTTGTCGCCGAGGGAGCGGCCTCGGACCTTGGCGTGGCCGTAGGTGATTCGATCGTGCTGCTTGGCCAGGGATTTCACGGCATGAGCGCGGCGGGCGCGTTTCCCGTGAGCGGCATCGTCCATTTCGGTTCGCCCGACCTCAACAGCCGCGTGGTGTACATGCCGCTTTCTGCATGTCAAGACCTGTACTCGGCTCCGCAAAGAATTACCTCGCTTGTCGTGGCGGTCAACAGGCCTGCCGATGCCGGGACGGTCGCGGCCGCACTGAGCAGATTGTTGGCACCCGCCTCATACGAGGTGATGACATGGGACAAAATGCTTCTCGAAGTGGTTCAACAGATTCAGTCCGACAACATGGCCGGGCTCATCATGCTCGGTATTCTATACGCCATCGTCATTTTCGGGATATTCGGCACCATCACCATGATGACGATTGAGCGGCGGAGGGAGTTCGGCATGGTACTGGCCCTTGGCATGAGCAAAACGCTTCTTGTGGCCACAACCTTGGTCGAGACAATCATGATTTCGATCGTGGGCATTGCCGCCGGCATGATCGCTGCCACGCCGGTGATTTTGTATTTTCACGTACACCCAATACGCCTCACGGGTGAGGCGGCAAAAATGATGGCTCAATATGGCATCGAGCCGGTGATGCCGTTTCTGTTTGACGGTTCGATTTACGGCACGCATGCGGCCATCGTGCTTGGAGCCACCTTGATCTGCGCCCTTTTCCCATTGTGGGTAATCGGGCGGCTTAAAGTGGCTGGCGCGCTGCGATCGTGAAGAAAAAAAACACCACAGAGACTCAGAGAACACAGAGAAAAATGATTTTTATTGATAGGAAAAGGTCCATTAAAAAAGTTACTTGAACGGCGGAATTTCCCTATGCTTTTCTCCATCGCCTGGCGCAACATTTGGCGCTCGCCGCTGCGGAGCCTTATTGTGCTTTTGGCCGTGTGCCTTGGGCTGTTCGGCGGTGTGTTCTCCATGGCATTTACAAACGGCATGACCCTCCAGCGCATCCACAGCGCAATCGCCGCAGAGGTTGCCGACATTCAGGTCCACGCTCCAGGGTTTCTCAAAAAGGGCGACATCATCGACACCGTTCCCGGCGTCCGTGAGGTGACGGCATATGTCACAACGCTGCCGGGGTTTTCGTGCTCATCGGGGCGCGTCAGGATAAACGCCATGGCGTCGAGTGCGACCACGGGCACGGGGGTGACGCTGTACGGCATCGTCCCGGCCGAGGAGCGCAGGGTCTCGGCCATCGCCGACCACCTGGTGCAGGGCGGTTATCTTACGGACGAAAGCGCCAATCGCATCGTGGTGGGTGAGAAACTGGCACACAAACTCAAGGTGCGGCTGCATTCGAAAATCGTGCTCACCCTTCAGGAAGTTGACGGCACGATCACCGGCGGCGCTTTTAGGATAGCGGGCATTTACAAAACAGACAACTCCACCTTCGACGAGAACACCGTCTTCGCGCTCGCGGCCGATGTACGCTTTCTTACGGGGCTTCCGCGGGAGGCTGTTCAGGAGATAGCTGTTCGAATAACCGATTCCCGTGCGGCCCCGGCCGCGGCGGCGCTGCTGCGCGGCATGTTTCCTTCCCTCGATGTCAAGTCCTGGAAGGAGTCGAGCCCCGACCTGGCACTCATGGAAAGCATCATGGATTACATGATGCTTCTCTTCCTTGTGATTATTCTTGCGGCCCTCGCATTCGGCATCGTCAACACCATGCTCATGGCCATCCTGGAACGCACCCGCGAGTTCGGCATGCTCATGGCCATCGGCATGACAAGGCTGCGGCTCTTCGCGATGATCATGGCCGAAACCGTGCTGCTGTCCGTTACGGGAGGCGCCGCGGGCGTTGCCGCATCAGCCGCTGCGATTGCCTATTTCGGCGGCCGGGGCATCAGCCTGTCATCGGTGTCGCGGGGACTTTCGGCCATGGGATACGGGGCACTTGTGTATCCGCAGATAGACCTTTCGTTCTATATCCTTTTGAGCCTCTTGATTGTGGCGACCGGCGTTGCATCGTCTGTCTATCCGGCGTTGCGGGCGCTGCGGCTGCAGCCGGCAAGGGCAATTCGGAGCACATAACGGAGAAAAATCATGAGTATCATCACCATCACCGGTCTTACCAAGGTATACGATGAGAAATCGGTCCCCGTCCATGCCCTTAACGGCATCGACCTGACGTTCGAGGAAGGGGAATTCACTACGATCGTCGGCCCCTCGGGCTCGGGCAAGACCACGCTGCTGAACATTTTAGGCGGCCTCGACACGCCCAGTGGCGGAACGATCAACATCGCCGGAACGGACATGCGGGCCATGTCGTCCCGCGACCTCACCCGCTTCAGACTGCATAACATCGGATTCGTGTTCCAGTCATACAATCTTATTCCGGTGCTCACGGCGCAGGAGAACATCGAATTCGTCATGCTGCTCCAGGGCAAGGGCAAGGCGGAGCGCGCCGCTCGCGCCCGCACCCTGCTTGCGCAGGTGGGAATCCCCGACCGGGGAGCGAGCAGGCCGGGGCAGCTGTCGGGCGGACAGCAACAGCGCGTGGCGGTCGCGCGAGCCTTGGCCTCGCGGCCGCGCTTCGTGCTCGCCGACGAGCCCACGGCCAACCTTGATTCGAAAGCGGCGGAAAACCTGCTCGATATCATGGTAACTCTTAACAAGGGGGAACGCGTCACGTTTATCTTTTCCACTCATGATGTCCGCGTGATGCGCAAAGCGCGGCGGATCATCACGCTTGAGGACGGCAAAGTGCTCAAGGACGAAACCGTATGAGTTCCGTTCGACGCAGTGTGTCGTTCGCGCTTCTTGTCGCCTGCGCCGCGCTGCGGGCTGCCCCGTTTGATTCACTGAAGCTGTCCGACTTCGTGTCGGCAAAGGGATACGTCAAGGACCTGCAGATCACCGATGCCCAAAACCTCCGCGGCACATGGGCGCTTTTCGGCCTCGTGCACAACCGTTTCGATGCCACCCTGCTTCCCAACGGGCCCGTTTCACTTACCGCAGGCATGCGCAACCTGTTTCTGTACGGTGACCTGGCCAGCGACGGACCGGATCTCGCCCAGCTCACCGCGGTGACGCCGGGATATTTCGGCCTCAACAGGACATTCTCGAGCGGCCCTTCGTACAAGTTGACAAGCGAGCTCGACCGGCTTTACCTGCAATACGCATCCGACAAGCTGCAGGTGCGGGCCGGCCGCAGCCGCGTCAACTGGGGCATGAACCTGGTGTGGAACCCCAACGATCTGTTCAACGCTTCGTCGTACCTCGATTTCGATTACGAGGAGAAGCAGGGCACCGATGGCGCGGTTGTGAGTTGGTTTCCTTCGGTGACCTCCCAGCTTACGGCTGTGTATGAGGCGGGGGATTCGCTTGCTGCGATGGGAGGAGCTGCCCTGGCCCGCTGGAATGTATGGGGCTACGACATGCAAGTGCTTGGCGGCATTGTCAAAGGAGACGGATGTGCGGGTCTCGGCTGGTCGGGGCAGATCGGCGGGGGCGCATTCCGCGGCGAGGCAACATACTTTCGTCCAGTCATCGACAAACAGGGCCGACGCGAATCGGTCGCGGCGAGTGTCTCCGGAGATTACACGTTTCCGCACAACTTGTATGTGCAAGCAAGCGTGCTGTACAACAGCGCCGGCAGCGAAAAGAAGCACGAAAACTATTCGGCCCAACCCATGGACGGCCCGCTGGCGAAGCACCTTTCTCCAGCGGCGGTAACACTGTTTCTTGAGTGCGCAGACCAGATCACGCCGCTTGTCAGGATAGATGCGTTCACAATGGTAAATCCTATCGACGGCTCGGGCGTGGCGGGACCCACCGTCACGTTTTCAATTACCAACAACATCGACTTCGATCTCATCTGCCAAGGATTCTACGGCGAGAAAAACACCACGTTTGGCGGAAGAGGAACGGTGGCGGTGGTACGGGGGAAATGGAGTTTTTAATCGAGGGCAAACCATAGAAAAAAACATATTTTCTTGATGTGGGTTCGGAATGTCCCGCTATTCTCGATAAGGATCATCGATGACCGCACACGGCATCAATTTGTTATCCGGCGATCCGCTCTGGTACAAGGATGCGGTGATCTACCAGCTCCACGTCAAGAGCTTTCTCGACAGCACGGGCGACGGCACCGGCAATTTCGGCGGCCTCGCACTGCCTGCGCGGTTGTTGCGCGAATATTGTGCATCGGAGTAGTATAAAGTTTTAGTGACAAAAGGGCTGTTACCTTGCCCGTTCGGAAAAAAAATACGGGAACTGGTGCGTATCATGAGCCTTCGAATTAAACTGCCACTTTTCATTGTGGTGGTTGTTTTCATCACCGCCGTAGCCATCCTCACCGTCTCGGTGAGACAGACGCAGCGGCGAGCGGAAAAGAACATCGCCGACATACGTATCATAGAGACGAGCAGGGTGAAAAACGTGCTTCGGGAACAAGTGAACATTATCTATTCCATGATCAAGGCGGAACACCAGCGCTCGATGACGCAGGAAGACATGACTTCGATCCTGGACAAGATCAAAACCATTACCTACGATAAAGGTCGCGGGTATTTCTGGATTTCAGACACCCATGACTCGCCAAAGATTCTCATTCATCCGTATCTGGGCGGCTTGTCGGGACCGGACAGTGCAAAGATCCTGTCCTTGGTCAGTACGGTCAACCGGCTGGTCCGCACGCACGGCGAAGGGTATTATGAGCTTACCTGGCCGCGGTTGGACGAGAAAGGGTTTTCAGATTCGTCGTTTTCAAAACTCTGCTTCGCACGGTTGTATACGCCCCTGGGCTGGGTAGTTGCATCGGGACGTTATACCGATGACATCGACGACGTCATCCACCACCGCATTACTCAAACCAGGGAGGAGATAGATGTCATCATACGGGACCGCATTTTCTTCGCATTTGCCGTGCTTTTCGTAAGTACCGTCGCCATTTTTGTTTTTACCGGCCTGATAACGGGACCTATAAACAAGCTTGTCACGCTCACTGAGCAGATTTCCTCGGGGACAAAAGGCTTTACGGAACGGATCACGTTGCGCTCGCGCGACGAGATCGGCCGGCTGGCGCGCTCCTTCAACGCAATGCTCGGCCACATCCAGACCACCATGGACAAACTGGAGGAAAACGGCCGCAAATACCGTGAATTGGTTGAGAATGCAAACAGCGCTATCATCAGGATAGACAGACAGGGGAAAATTCTGTTCTTCAACGAATATGCTCAAAGAATGTTCGGATTTTCCGCGGCGGAAATCCAGGGGAAGAACATCACTAACATTGTTTCTGTATCCCCTGATGTACCGAACCCGAAAGCGCATTCGATATTGTACGACGTGCTTCTTTCCC
The DNA here is from genome assembly GCA_035516255.1 of Chitinivibrionales bacterium. Classification (NCBI taxonomy): domain Bacteria; kingdom Pseudomonadati; phylum Fibrobacterota; class Chitinivibrionia; order Chitinivibrionales; species Chitinivibrionales bacterium. Next base: position 9,431 of record DATJAL010000039.1, read on the forward strand.
CTGGAGCGTATATTTACAATGAAGAACAGGTGCAGACAAAGACGAACGAAAAAAAATGGGTCGCTTGGACAACCAGGCCTATTTACGACAACGCCGGCGTTCTCATGGAGATCCTTTGCGTCGGAAGCGATGTGACGGCCCGCAAGAAGGCCGAAGAGCTCGCCCAGCAGCAGCAGCGCACCCTGATCCAAACCGACAAAATGGCCACGCTGGGGATTCTCGTATCGGGTGTTGCCCACGAAATCAACAACCCCAACAATTTCATCATTCTCAATGGTGAAAATTTATCGGAAATGTGGAAAGACGTCATGCCCGTGCTCGACGAATACTACGCATCGCACCCTACCTACACGCTTGGCGGCCTACCTTATAAGGAAATGAGGGAGGAGCTCCCCGGCCTGCTCAACGGCATTAACCAGGGAGCACGCCGCATTAAAAGGATTGTCGAGACCCTTAAGGACTTTTCCCGCCAGGAGAGCGGAGACCTCAACCAGAAGATACGACTGAAGGACGTTGTGGAGAACGCCTCGGTGATCCTCGGGAACATGATTAAGACCGCAACAAAACGGTTTGAGGTGATAGAAGAAGGGCAAATCCCCGAAGTCACGGGGAATTTTCAGAGGTTGGAACAGGTGGTGATCAACCTTATCACCAACGCGTGTGAAGCGTCGAAGGACCACGAAAAACCCATCACGGTAACCATTTCGTACGATGATATGAAAAACAGGGTGTCGCTTTCCATCCATGATGAAGGCCAGGGCATACCGCCCGAACACTTGAAATACATCATGGATCCGTTCTTCACGACGAAGCGTGACCGCGGGGGCACCGGGCTGGGACTCGCGATATCGTACTCAATTGTCAAGGATCACGGCGGTGACCTCCGGATCAAATCGGCGCAGAACCGGGGAACCACGGCAACGATTCTGCTGCCAATCACTTGATGCGCGGAGAACAGCACAATGAAACCTGAAACAATAATAACATTACCCGTTCTGCTCGTCGATGACGAACTCGATTTCCTTAAGAGCGCATCGGTGACACTGCGCCTGGGCGGCTTCGCCGTCGCCACCTGCCAGAACAGCGGCGACGTGCTCACCCTCATGGCCGGGCAGCGCTTTGGCGTCGTGTTATTGGACATCATGATGCCGGAAAACCAGGGGACACAACTTCTGCCGGAGATTGTCAAGGCCTATCCGGAATCGCCGGTCATCATGCTCACGGCGATCAATAACGTTGACACGGCCGTCTGCTGCATGCGTGCGGGTGCGTTTGATTACCTCGTGAAACCTGTGGAAAAAGACCGGCTGATAACGAGTGTGCGCCGCGCAATGGACTTTGTGGAAATCCGCAATGAAAATACGCGGCTCAAAGGCTACCTGCTTGACGACCGCCTGCAGCGGCCGGAGCTTTTCGAGCGGTTCGTGACCCGGGACAGGAAAATGACGGCCATTTTCCAGTACGTCGAGGCCATTGCCCAAACGCCGATGCCGGTGCTTATCACGGGGGAAACCGGCGCAGGCAAGGAACTGATCGCACGCATCATCCACGACGCAAGCGGCCGTTCCGGCGAGTTTGTATCGGTCAACACGGCCGGGCTCGACGATTCGATGGTGAGCGACACGCTGTTCGGACATGAAAAGGGCGCATTTACCGGCGCCGACTCCCGGCGGGAGGGCCTTGTCGCAAAGGCTTCGGGTGGTACGCTTTTCCTTGACGAAATAGGAGACCTTCCGCGCGAATCGCAGGTGAAGCTCCTCAGGCTGCTGGATGACCGGACCTATTACCCCGTTGGATCCGATTCCCTCCGGCAGTCGACGGCGCGCATCATCGTGGCGACCAACCGTGACATGGTCGCTCTGCGCAAGGAGGGTACCTTCAGGAGCGACCTGTATTTCCGGCTGCAAAGCCACCAGATAGACCTGCCGCCGCTCAGGGAAAGGCCGAGCGACATTCCGCTTCTCATCGATCACTTTGTCGAACGGGCGTCCGTCGAACTTAAGCACCCCGCGCCGTCGGTGCCCCAGGGAATTTATGCCTTACTCGCCGCGTATCCGTTTCCAGGGAACGTCCGGGAATTGAGGAACCTGATTTTCGATTCTGTCAGCGTCGAAAAGGGAGGCACCCTCGCAGGCTCTTTTTTTACCGAGCGCCTTTCAAAGGTCACGGGATCGGTAAAAGGCTCCGGCGTGTCGACACTGTTTTATTCACCCGAAGACCTGTCGAGGCTAAGAACCCTGCCTGCCATCAAGGACGCGGAATCCATGCTCATCAACGAGGCGCTCAGGCGAGCGGGCAACAACCAGACCATTGCCGCCCAACTGCTCGGCATGACAAGATCCGCGCTTAATAAGAGGCTCACGCGAGGCAAACAGTAATGCGTAATTTATGGTTTTCTATTTTTCCCATCGGGACTAACTCCGCATCAGAGACAATTGTCCCAAGAATTTCAACTCCTTTTACTTCATAGCACTATCTCCATTTACATTTGTGACTGGGACAATCGGCAATTTTGCCGGTTAGAAACGGCATAGCTCTAACACGTTGTCGTCTTGAAAGTAAGCGGCATACAATGGCATGGCACGGTTATTGGGGTATTGGATGACCATAAAGATGGCCAATTCTCAGATCGAGAGGAGAACATGTTAAGGAAAAAGATTAAAATCGTTTTTCAGGCGATAGTGATCATTGCTGGCGGCACGCTCCTTATGGTCGGTTGCGTAAAAATAGTGTCGCGGCAAGACAGTGCGGCCGCACTGAACCCGCCGGCAGCACAGAAACCGGCCCTACCGCCGGAAAAGAAAATCGATCTCGGTGTGCTGTATTTTGACCGGGACAAAACAGTGCTTACGCCAGACGCGCTTTCTCGTTTGTATAATGTTGGCCATTTTTTGGCTGCCAATCCGGGCTACCGGGTTATTATTGAAGCTTATTCCGACGAAAGGGACGATAATACATACGATTCCTACCTGTCTGAAGAGCGTGCTAAAAGCGTTTACAATTGGCTTGTATTGTATGGAGCCTATCAAATTGAAGCAAAGAGAGTTATTGTCCATACCTTCGGCAATAGTAAGCCGGCGCAGAAAAATTGCGGTGACGATGACACTTGCCATGAAAAAAACAGGCGAGTGGAGCTGACAGCCATTACTAACGGTTGAAAATGGCATATGTCAATAGGAATGCAGTAAGGAACCGGAAAAAATGAGTGATGCCATGCGGCGACAAAGAATACTTGTGGTCGAAGACGAGCAGGACCTTTTAAAATCTGTGACGCTTACCCTGCGGAGGGCCGGCTATGAAACGGTCCCGGTGGACAACGGCGCAGACGCCTTCGTGGAAATCGTGACTGCAAATAAAATGAAGGAACAGTTCGCCCTTGTAATTACCGACCATCATCTTCCTGTAATTTCGGGCACAGAATTGATCGACCGATTGAGCGCCGAGGGCTTTACCGTTCCCTTCGGCATGATCACCGCCTACGGCTCAAAGGAGCTGTACAGCGAACTTAAAAAGCGTGGCAGTTTATTTTGCCTTGACAAGCCGTTCAACATTGCGGAAATCGTTGAGTGTGTTTCCGCCGCATTAAAGTCTGCATCCGACGTTAATGGACCGGACAATCCGCACGGCGATTCCGGAATCAGCCTATCGCCGGGGAAAGCCGAAACAAAACAATAAAGGAGGAATATATGCGTGGACACGGGGCACTTGTGTTCGCATCGGTGACGGCGGCAATCTTTCTCTCGGCCGTGTCGTGTTCAAAAAAAGTCACGAAGTTGACCGTGGAAAAACCTGTTGTTGCGGAGAAGCCTGCTCCGGCGCCGCCCCCATTCGATTCGACGAGCTTTAAAGAGGCGCGGCTGCAGGGTGAATTGGAGCAGCAGGCCAGGGAAGCGCTGCAAAACATTTATTTCGACTTTGACAAGTCCACAATAAAGCCGGAAGGTGAAACAAGGCTCACCATTATCGGGAAGTTTATGGCAGATCATCCGGCGATGAGGATACTCATTGCCGGCAACTGCGATGAGCGGGGGTCAGCCGAATACAACATTGGACTCGGCCAGAAACGGGCGCAGAACGCCAAAAACTTTCTGGTGACCTATGGCGTGGCGTCCGACCGCATTGAATTGACCTCCTACGGCAAGGAGCGCCCTGCGGTAGCCGGCTGTACGGACGAGGAATGCCACGCGAAAAACAGACGGGATGAATTCTCCGTGCTGGAGGGTACAGCTAAATCTATAAGCCAGGCGCAATAAAAAGGGGATAGCTCATGATATTAAGCATGAAGGATCAGATCGGCTCTATCCTTTTTGCAAGAGACGGCCAAGTGGGTAGGATCAGCGATCTCCTATTTGACGCGCGACAATGGGTGGTGCAGTTTTTTGTCGCATTGCCGTATCCTGCGAGGCCGGAATGCCGCGCGTTTTTCTCGGTGTCGGAGATAAAGAAAGTACGAGGGCTGGAAGTGCATACGACGATCTCCCTCGATGAGATAGAAGCGCGCACCGATATCGCTGTTCCGGCGGACGACAATGAAGTTCCCTCCGGATACGCCTGGCCTTTTTTTATGGAGGGCAGGGTGCTCTCTATGTCGGTAGGAACAGAATTTTTAAGTCCTGCAGCCACGAGGGTGAAAGAGGCACCGGTGACCAACGCCGAGTTTCAAACGTATAAAGGACTAAAAAGCATTAGCGAAATGGTCGGATCGGAGGTCAGGTGCAATGATGGAACCGTCGGCACAATTACGGATTTCCTTTTTGAAGACAAGCTGTGGTTAGTTCGCTTTGCAGTGGTTGCTCTCACGCTGCCAGAGCAGAAGAATATCATCGTTTTTCCGAATTGGATCACACAGCCTGTCCAAAAGGAAACCGGGATTATATTAGGTTTTCCTGAAAATCGATTACAGCATCAACCGGAATTCAATCCGGAAAGGCATCTTAACAAGGAGTATGAGAAAATAATCAGTGACATTATTAATGAAAAAAGTTATGGCGGTCGGTAACTTCCATAAAAGGGTCAGACCAGTGAAGGGTAATTTTTCGTAAGGGATCGAGTAAATGATGGTTTTAAAGGGGCGGCGGGACACTGGTGCGCGGAACCCACCGGTTTAAAAACAGTAGTTGCTAACGGCTAGTGCAAATAATGATTTGTCAGAATTTGCTTGTAACACCATCTCTCCCCACAATAGATTAGAAATAATGAGCATTTTCCAACTGCCGGGGGCTTTTGATGACCTACCAGAAAAAATCGTTCTCTCCGCGCCCGATATTTCGGAAAGGCAGGCCGGCCAATTCACCATAACCACAAATCATCCTGACAAACCGGAAATTAAGCTGAACGGTGCAATTGAAAAATGATGGGATTGATCGTGCGGCCGCGATTATGGCAATACCGACGCGGCTTTCTGCGGGGTCTTTCCCTAAGATGAGACGAAGTGAGACTTGATTCCTGAAAAGCCGTGACGTATCTTTGTTTTTGGCATATGCCAGAAACAGAGAAAGGGTCGCATGCCTCGTCCTTGCAAGAAACGCCGTGTAACCTGCCGCCCTGTTGCCGAAAGTTTTTCCCCGTCGGGTGCCGGCTCGCCATCGGCGCAGAGCGTATCGCTTACGTATGATGAACTCGAAGCGCTCCGGCTTGCCGATTACCAAGGCCTGTACCAGGAACAAGCGGCACGGCGGATGCACGTCTCAAGGGCCACCTTCGGCAACATCGTCATGTCGGCGCGGAAAAAGACGGCCGATTTTCTCGTAAATTCCAAGCGCCTGAACGTTGCCGGCGGCGAAGTAACCGTGGGAAACTGCCGCTTTGTCTGCGGGTCCTGCAAACGGACGTTTTCGGTCGCTGCGCGTGCGCAAAGACCCACCGAATGCCCGCATTGCAAGGGCCGCAATTTCTGTTGCGAAAAAAAAATGAAACTTGGAATAACCTTTAACAAATGCTGGAGGACACAATGAAAATCTGCATGCCGGTGGCGGAAGATAAGGGAATGAAATCGGTGTTGCACGGACATTTCGGCAGCGCACCCTGCTTTGCGCTGTACGATTCGGAAACACAACGAACCGTTTTTACAAGCAACAACGAGGCGGAGCACGAACACGGGAAATGCATGCCGGTAAACACGCTGCGAACGTTGGGCGCGGAGGCCGTGCTGTGCAGGGGCATGGGGCTTCGGGCGGCCCACTTGCTCGCGGCGGCCGGAATCCGACCCTATCTGGTTGAGGCGGAGACGGTCGGGGATGCGGTTGAAAAGTACGACAAACGGGACATCTGCGTTCTTGACGAGAGAACATCCTGCCATGCGCATGATTGTCATTAAGCCGTTTGATTCATGTCAGCGGAAGCCGCGACAAAAGAAGGTTCCTCACGGGTTCTGACCTGCAAAAGTATGGGGAATGGAAAAAATAAAAGGAAATAATTGCGTTTACACGGAGGTGCCCATCGGGCTTACCAGATGCAAACACCGCGATCCTGAAAAAACGCCCGCACAGCCGATCTTTGCAGAGCGCTGCGAGGGAACTGTCGAGATGTTTCCGGAATTTATACGGGGGCCCAAGGACATCGAAGGATTTTCCCACTTAATCCTGGTGTATCGTCTTCATCGCGCGGAATCCGAATTGCTCACCGTAACACCGTTACTTGACACAAAAAAACGCGGCGTGTTTTCCACCAGATGTCCTCTAAGGCCGAATCGCATCGGTATTTCGGTGGTGCGGCTGCTGGGACGCAAAGGCGGAGTTTTGCGTGTCCAGGGTGTTGATACGCTCGATAGAACGCCGATTCTTGATATCAAACCGTATGTGACAAAATTCGACAGCGTTCCACATGCCCGCTGCGGCCGGTTCGAAACTATCGATGCGAAAACGTGGAAAAAGGAGGCGCTAAAAGAATGCGAACCCCGGACTGCGCCGTGGTCCGGCCGGCGCGCCTCCAAAGCATAGACAAATGCCCGGGGGAAAATTGCCAAATATTATATTACTCGATCTCGATTTTAACATTCAGCCTTAAAAAAAGGGAGAACCGATGAAAAGCAGAACAATGCGAACACGCAGCAGCTTGGCAAAGGTCATTGGGGTACTAACCGTCGGACTCGTCACCTCATGCGTTCCGCCCATTGGCGACACGACACCGAATACGACCGGATCGGTGCCCGGGATTCCCTCCGGCGTCGCGGTGACAGGGTCCACTATCTCAACCATCTCGGTTAAATGGAACGCCGTTGCAGGGGCGACGTCGTATACCGTCTATTATACTCTCGATGGATCGCAACCCGGCGCAAATAATTACGCCGACTATGTCTCGGACCTTACCACTACTTCCACAGTGATATCGCACGTCACCTCTTCTTACGGTCAGCCAATCGAGATCGCGGTGACCGCGACCAATGACAACGGCGAAGGTAATGCCAGTGCCATGGTCGCAGGTTCGACGCTCATACCCACAAACGTCGTGGTAACGCCGGCCGACAGCGGCAAATTCACGGTAACGTGGTCCGCGGTCAGCGGAGCCGCGTCATACAACGTGTATGAGAAAAACAGCGCCTTGGATTCCGCCATTGGGCCGACAGAGACCGCCTACGGAAAAGAAATCACGAACGTATCATCCCCGTTCCACTGGGTAAATGCGGCCGTGGGTCATTATTACCGGTTTGCCGTCTCCGCGGTTGATGCGTCCGGCAATGAAGGTGGACTGAGTCAGGTTGGAACGGCCGTGGCACAGTAGCCCAATCTGCCGTACAGCCCGAAGCGGAAGGCGAGCGGAGCGCGCCTGATTCATTATTATATCTTAGGGGGCTTGTAAACCCGTCCTCCCTAGTTTGTACGTACTTCATCCATTGCCAGCCGAGTATTTTCTAAACTAATTCCATTTTATTTGATAAACGGACAGCATCATGGAATTTCTTCTCTCAATTCCGGCCTATATTAAAGTCGGGGCAGTGTTTTTCGGCATCCTCATCGCCTACCGGTTTGGCCTTCAACTCGGCTACGCCATCCTGGCATTCGCGGTCTTGCTCACCCTGTGGACCGGCGCGGGCGGCAGCGGGCTCGCATACCAGCTTCACAACATGGCAATGCCCGAAAGCTGGCTTTTGCTCGTCGTCATCCTCATGCTCCTGTTTTTCACCGAGTCGCTTGACAAAACAGGAAGGATGCGGCGCACCATCGAGGCGCTGGAACGGTGGCTCAAAAGCCGCGCCCTGTTATACATGGGCCTGCCGGCACTTGTGGGACTGCTCCCCATGCCGGGCGGGGCGCTTTTTTCAGCGCCGCTTGTCGCGGCCGTGGACGCCGATAGCGGCCTGTCGCCTCCGCACAAGGCGGCGATCAATTACTGGTTTCGCCATGTATGGGAATACTGGTGGCCGCTCTACCCGGGCGTGATTCTCGCAATCAAATATTCGGGGTTGCCGGCGGGACTGTATTTTCTCATCCAGATGCCGTTTACCGTTGCGGCCCTCTGCGGCGGATATTTTTTCATCATACGCCGCATCCGCGCGGATGACGGCCGCCGTTCCCTGGGCCTGCTCAACGGCCGCGACGCGCTGTCGACGCTTGTTCCCATCGGGGTCATCGTGGTGACGTCGGTTGCCTGCTCGTTTGCTCTGCCGGCCTTTGGCGCCTCAAAGACCCTGGCAAGCCTCATCGGCATGCTTGCCGGACTTGCATTGGCCCTGGTTTCGGTGTTCTGGAAAAATTGGGCCGCTCTCAAACTCCCATGCAAGCTGTTTGCCATGAAAAGCACCTGGCAGATGATGGCGCTCGTGCTCGGCATCGTGGTGTTTTCGGCCGCGCTCACGTGCCCGCTTCCGGGAAACGCCGGAGCCACGCTCGTGACGAGAATGCGCGACGAGTTCATGACCCTGGGAATTCCGCTGCTGCTCGTCATCGCGCTCATCCCGTTTATTTCCGGCGCGGTCACCGGCGTCGCGTTCGGGTTTGTGGGCGCGAGCTTTCCCATCGTCTTCGCGCTCCTGGGCGCCTCACCGCACCTCAACGTGGTGTGCGCCGCAACAGTATTCGCGTACGGGTGCGGCTACGTCGGCATGATCCTTTCGCCCGTACACATCTGCTTTGTGGTCACCAACGAATATTTCAGGGCGCGAATGCTCGGCACCTACCGCTACATTTTCGCGCCCGCGCTCACGGTCCTGCTTGCGTGTTTGATTATGTCGGCCGCATATTATTGTTTATTGGGGTAGGAGCAAACCATGAAAAAACTGCTTGTCACCGGCGCGTCGGGTTTTTTGGGCTGGAACGTGTGCCGCGAGGCGCAAAAAACCTGGGAGGTGTTCGGCGTTTTTCACACCCGGCAGGTGGAAATCGCAAATGTAAAGATGCTTCAGGCCGACCTCGCCGACGCCAAACCGATGGAGATCATGTTCAAGGACATCAGGCCCGACGCCGTCATCCACTGCGCGGCGTTTCCCGACCCAAACCAGTGCCAGACCAATCCGGACGCGTCGTACCGCAACAACGTGCAGGCCGCGGTCATTGTCGCAACGCTCTGCGCGAAGCTCGGCGTGCAATGCGTGTTCACCTCGAGCGATCTGGTGTTTGCCGGCAATAACCCGCCCTACGACGAGGAAAGCCCGGTGGGGCCGGTTAACATCTACGGCCAGCACAAGGTGGGGGCAGAGCGCGGCATGCGCAAGGCGTTTCCCGAAGTGACCATATGCCGTATGCCGCTCATGTTCGGCGACGCCCCGGCAAACGCAAAAAGCATCGTTCAGCCCCTGATCGCGGCCATTATTGACAAAAAGGAAACGCGGCTCTTCACCGACGAATTCCGCACCCCGGTGAGCGGCATGGCCGCGGCAAAGGGCCTGCTGCTGGCGCTCGAACGGGCGCCCGGCCTTCTTCACCTTGGCGGCAGGGAGCGCGTGTCGCGTTACGACATCGGCGTGCTCGTGGCAAAGGCGATCGGCCGCGACGCCTCGGGCATCGTTTCCGCATTGCAAAAGGAGAATACGGGCGCCGCTCCACGGGCGCGCGACGTGTCGCTTTCAAGCGAGAAGGCGTTTGATCTGGGGTATGATCCGGGGACGATTGAGGAACAGGTAAGAGAATTGGAATGTGTAAAGGCGGTTCAATGATGAATGGCACAGCCCGCGCATTCCCCGCGACTTGGCGCGGGGTTAGCGGGCGACTATAAAATATTCTAATTCCACAGCCAAGGAAGAATCCCCGCCACTTGGGGCGGGGTTCTTCAATTTCTAAAGATCTTATCCGTCCAGATCTATATTTAACGTCAGTACCACGAATTGAGGAGGATCCCATGAAATATCTTCCCTCGATCCTTGCAATCTCGTTGTTTATTTTCTTTTGCAGTCCCAATGCGCCAAAAAATGGTCCGAACCCTAATGATCCTAAATTTATAGGCACGTGGAGCCCAATAGGGGGCAAGGGAATCTTCACTTTTCATCCGGACGAGACCTTTGATATTTTCGATTCTCTGCCACGGATCCATTGTATTGGAATTACTCTGAAGAGTATAAAACCTTTGCAGACCAGTTTGTGAATATTCCGCTCCGGTTCGAGCCGATCAATCTTTAATTAAATACCTTATTGCCGGAGACACTCTTTTTCTCATAAGGGAGTGTGTTCCCTTTACCGGCGCAAATACCCGGATTGTAGGGAGTTGGAACAAAGTACCCTCGAAATTGTATCTGTATCATGGCTCATTTATCTACGATGCATCCTCGATATTCATGGAGTTTACCGAGATTTTCCCCCGCAGCGGAGCGGTCGCCGTCTCTTTGACACAAAAAAAACCGGCGAGTCAGTTTATTTTCGACAAGTTGTACATCGTGTACTTGACAATCTTCAACAGCTGCGGGAACGACACGATGTCCTGGTTGTGGTAATTGGTCCACAGCAGGCGTCCTCTGCCCAGATAGTTCTCGATGATCACCGCCATAAGCGGGTTGGTGCCTTTGATGGCGCCCATCACGTGCGCGTTCGGGGGCAGGTCCGAAAACGTTTCGTAGCCCGACAGCATCCTGCCGCTGCCGTCGGTGGACTGCCACGCGATCTGCGAATACCCGACGTTCGCGGCCATTGCCGTGTCGAGGACGAGGAGCGTGTCGGCAGGCTGCTGGTCGCCGTCGTTGATGTTCTGGTAATACGGTGCGAATATCGCCTCGAGGGCGAAATAGCCGTAGTGTCCGCCGTAAACCACGCCGCCCTGCTCGATGTAATGGCTCATTGAAATGTACAGCGATGTGCCGCCGAGGTCGGCGGGAATCTCAGGCGCGATGCAATCGAGGAAGACCAATCCGTACTGTCCGAGAAAACTGGCCGCTGCCACGGTGTCGGAATCGGCGCGCGCACCGAGCGTGTCGACCGACATGGTGTCGAACGTGGTGAATCCGATCGCCTTCAGGACCACCTCGAGCGATTCGGCCGGCGCCTTGAGGACTAAAATCTTCACCGAAGAGTTCTGGGCGAGACGCAGCGCGGGTGCCGTGACTGCGGTGTCGCCGGGATGAATGGTCACCCATTCCTGCGCACCGAAAATGCCCAGGCGCGCGAAAAGGTTTTTTGTGCCGGGAGAAGCATCCAGCACGGCTTTGCCGGTCACGTTCGTAACCGCGGTGTCGGTTGTGCCATCGATCCAGACACGCACGCCGCCGAAAGGCTGGCCCTGGGGATCGTCCACCATTACATACATCGGGACCATCTGCGCCGAGCCCAGGATTATCGGTGATAAAACAGTAATGCTGTCTACTGCGGGAACCGTCTCGGAATGGGAGGAGACCTGTGTGCCCGACTTCGCCTGAAGGATTTGGCTGCCCGCCGGCGAGGTGAGGGTCGCCCTGCCCGTGCTGTCGGTGACCGCCGTGTCGTTTTGTCCATCAAACCAGACTCGCGCGCCCTTGACCGGCTGACCCGCTGAATCGAGCACGGTAATTTTTACCGTATAGTCCTGCGGTATTTTCGTGCCCGCGGGATTGGAGTTCTTTTTGGAGCATCCTGCCATGACCAGGGCCGCGACGAAAATCGAAAGAAAAACCATGTACGGAAATTGTTTTATTTTCACAGCCACGTCCCTTGGAGAATGGTGAGCAAGGTCATCATCCTGGAAGAAAATAAAGCGATCGAACAATATACTACAATCATCCGGTGTTTGGGTGAAAATCGCGGCGCAGTTGCCATGGGACGCTGGGATGATTGAACCGTGAACGGCGATTAAATATTTACCGGGATAAAACACCGGACCCCGGTCCCGTTTAAAGCATCAGCATGAGTTGTATCATATGCAATTGAAACTATTCATCGGCACAAGCGGGTACTCCTACAGTCACTGGAAGGAGACGTTTTACCCGCCCGACACCAAACCGCGCGATTATCTCGCGTATTACGCCACCCGGTTCAACAGCGTCGAGCTCAACGTGACCTTCTACCATTTGCCGCAGATAAAAACATTTGCGGGCTGGCACGACAAAACGCCGGAAGATTTCCGGTTTGTCATTAAGGGCTCGCGGTATATCACGCATGTCAGGCGGTTGATTGACATAGAGGAGCCGCTGACAAGGTTTTTCAGCAACGCGGCACCGCTGTCCGAAAAGCTCCTCGGCGTTCTGTGGCAGTTCCCGCAACCGTTTGCGCTGAACATTGAACGGCTGCGGCGGTTCGCTGACCTCCTGGCAAAACACCGCTGTTTCCACAGTTTCGAATTCCGGCACCCATCGTGGTTCTGCGAAGAGACCTATGCGCTGCTCCGCTCGCACAACATGAACCTCTGTATCGCGCATTCGGGCCGCTACGAAACGGCGTTCGAGCAGACCTCTGATTTCGTCTATCTGCGTTTCCACGGCGGGCAGGAGCTTTACGGATCGGAATATTCAGAAAAAGAATTAATGGAATGGGCTGCGCTGGCGCGACGATGGCTCGGCCGTTCGAAATTCCTGTGCGCTTTTTTCAACAATGATTACCATGGGTATGCGGTCAAGAATGCGCGACAGTTGAGAGAGTATCTTGAGAACGTGAAGGGGTGATTCACGGATTATTTTTTCGGTCTCTTTTTCGGCGGATCTTCAGCGACCTTGAGCAATTCCGGCCTGAGAGCGGGATAAGGAATGACGTTTTCTTTTGCCTTCCCGGCGCCAGGTCTTCCGGCCGAAAGCGGTATATAATCTTCGATTTCTTTTCTGCATAAGAATTTCCGTCCCGCAACGGTAAATGTCTTGAACCTTCCCTTGTTTACCAGTTTGGTTATGGATTGCCTGGAAACGCCGCGCATTCGTCCTGCATCAGCAAAGGAAATCAGGTCATCAGGGGAAAGTTTAATTATTTTCATAAATGGGTTGACAATGTTGCCCGAATAGTGTATATTATACACATCGGTAAAATCCGTAACATGTTCAATAGTTTTTTTTAGAAAGGAGATTCATATGTTAGAAAATAATAAAAAAACAATTATAACCAACGAGCGGTGGGCGCATATTATCGATTTTCTTATTCAAAACGAATCGCGGGTGAAATCACTGGTCGCCGATACGATCCATCCGGAAATGCTTCGCATAGACGTCATGCTCAAGAATATTGCCGACGGCGTCCCGTCACTGGGCGCCTGCGTTGCATTGCCTCGAGGAAAAAACGACATCGTGGCGCTGTCGTTTGTGCGGCCTTCGCCATTCAATCCCGGTGCGGTTAAAATGAGAATAGATTCCATCACCATAGAAGAAATCATCAACATGGTTTCAAATCAAATTGAAGTACGGTGAAAATAGTGATCCGCAGGAGTATGACGTCTGCAGACTGTGCTTCTTATTCACATGAATAAAATTCAAATGCAAAATTATCCTTGACTAATTAAAAAAATCAAGATATATTTATAGCAATAAAGAAAATCTCATGTTCACCGCATCAACAAAAAATAGAAATCTTTTGAGCCTCGTTCTCATCCTTAACGTGGTAGTGGTCATTCTTTTGCGAAAAAGGGAGACGGGCTTATAAAATTATAAGCAAGGAAAAATAAAAAGACCCGTCTCCCACAAGAGGCGGGTCTTTTTTTGTTGTTGCGCGTTTGCGCATGCCGGAACCGTTCCTTGATTACCCCCAGGGGAAGAGGTATTTTAACTGCTTCTTTTTCCGGCACTAACGCAGTGAAGGCGTTCACTTAACAATGCGGAGGATAGGTTGAAAAAGAAAGGTGCCGAGATTCTGGTTGACGCCCTGGTCCAGGAGGGCGTGGACTTCCTGTTCGGGTTTCCGGGCGGGCAGGCAATCCCGATATTTGACGCATTATACGACGAAAAAAAACTAAAGGTCGTTCTCGTGCGGCACGAGCAGGCCGCGGCGCACGCGGCCGACGGCTACGCGCGCGCAACCGGCAAAGTGGGCGTCTGCCTTGCCACGTCCGGGCCCGGCGCAACCAATCTCGTGACCGGCATCGCCAATGCCTATCTCGATTCAATACCCATGGTCGCGATCACCGGGCAGGTTCCCACGCCGTATCTCGGGACCGACGCGTTCCAGGAAGCGGACATGGTGGGCATAAGCAGGCCGGTCACCAAGCACAATTTTCTAGTCAAGGACATCAAGGACCTGCCGCTCATCCTCAAGCAGGCGTTTTACATCGCGCGCACCGGCAGGCCGGGTCCCGTGCTCGTTGACCTGCCGGCCGACATTTCCCGCGCCGTGCTTGACGATTACGAGTATCCGCGCGAGATCACGATGCGCAGCTACCGGCCCACGCTCGCCGGGCACCCGAAGCAGATCGAGCGGGCGGCCGCGCTCATCGCGACCGCTCAGAAGCCGCTGGTGTATGCGGGCGGCGGGGTGATCACGTCGGGCGCGCACGCCGAGCTGTTCGAGCTTTGCGTCAAGCTCAATGCGCCGGTGACGCTCACGCTCATGGGGCTGGGCGCGTTTCCGGGCGAGCACCCGCTGTTCGTTGGCATGCCCGGCATGCACGGCTCCAAGGCCGCCAACCTGGCGTTCCAGGAGGCCGACGTGATCATATCCGTTGGGGCGCGCTTCGACGACCGTGTCACGGGCCATGTGGGGTCGTTTGCGCCCAAGGCCAAGATCATCCATCTCGACATCGACCCGGCCGCGATATCGAAGATCGTCAGGGTCGACATCCCGGTGGTGGGCGACGCGAAGAACATCCTCACGGCGCTTGTCAAGGCGGTCGCGCCGCGGCCGGCGTCGGAATGGAACGAGCAGATCGAGAAATGGAAAAACGGCGCGATGTTTACGTACAAGAACTCGGACAAGGTGATCAAGCCGCAGTACGTGATCGAGCAGCTGTACCATTTGACAAAGGACAAGGACGTGCTCATCGCCACCGACGTGGGACAGCACCAGATGTGGACCGCGCAGTATTACCGGTTCTCCAGGCCGCGCACCCTGCTTTCGTCGGGCGGCCTGGGCACCATGGGCTTCGGCATGCCCGCTGCCATGGGCGCGAGCCTTGGGGCGGGACGGAAGGACACGGTGAGCATATCCGGGGACGGTTCGATACAGATGAACATCCAGGAGCTGGCGACCATCGCCATCAACAAGATACCGGTGAAGATCGTCATCATCAACAACGAGTATCTGGGCATGGTGCGGCAGTGGCAGGAGATGTTCTGGAACAAGCGCTACAGCTCGACCTGCCTGCGCGGCGGCATGCTGTGCGAGGACTGCAAGGGGCCGGGCCATTGCAAGGTCAGGTACATTCCCGATTTTGTCAAGCTCGCCGAGAGCTACGGCATCCCGGGATTGCGCGCGACAAAGCCGGCCGAAGTCGCTGACACTCTCAGGCAGGGCCTCGAGGTCAAGGGGCCGGCGCTCATGGAGTTCGCGGTCGCGCCCGAGGAGAACGTGTTTCCCATGGTCCCCGCGGGAAAGCCGCTCGACCAGGTGATGGAGGAACTATGAACACACGGACCATTTCGGTGCTTGTGGAAAACCACAGCGGCACGCTGTCCCGCATTTCGGGCCTGTTCGCGAGCCGCGGATACAACATCGCGAGCCTCACGGTCGGGGAGACCGAAGACCCTTCGATCTCCCGCATGACCATCGTGGTGGAGGGCGACGAGGCGATCATCGAGCAGGTGGTGAAGCAGCTCAATAAGCTGATCGACGTGATCAAGGTGATCGACTTTGAGGGGCAGCCGGTGATCGAGCGAGAGTTCATCCTCGTGCGCGTCGACTCTACAAAGTCAAGCCGCCATGAGATCGTCGAGCTCGCCGATTTGTTCGGCGCCAAGGTGGCGTACGTAGGGTCGTCGTCGATCACGTTCGAGCTCTCCGCGCCGTATGATATTATAAACGACTTTATTGGCTTGATAAAGCCGTACGGTGTGAAGGAGCTCATCCGCACCGGCAAGGTGGCCATGGCGCAGGCGCGGAAGTAAACAAAGGAAAACCTCGCCCCTCCACCCCCATCCCCTCCTCCACTCTCCGAATCGGAGAGGGGAGGAGGGGTGGCCCTGAGCGAAGCGAATGGCCGGGATGGTGGGGTGAGGTCTAACGAAACAAACGTTTTAATCATCATATACCAAAGGAGAACCAGACTATGGCAGTCATCAATTTCGGCGGAGTACGGGAAACGGTCGTCACGCGCAAGGAGTTCCCGCTTGCAAAGGCGCGCGGCGTGCTCAAGAACGAGGTCGTCGCGGTGATCGGGTACGGCGTCCAGGGGCCGGCCCAGTCGCTCAATATGAAGGACAACGGCATCAACGTGATCGTGGGCCAGGCGCCGGAATACAAAAAGGACTGGGACCGCGCTCGCAAGGACGGCTGGGTCCCGGGCAAGACGCTGTTTCCGATCGAGGAGGCAGTGAAGCGCGGCACCATCATCCAGATGCTCGTGTCTGACGCGGCGCAGCGCAAGATCTGGCCGACGGTCAAGAAATTTCTCAAACCCGGCGACGCGCTGTACTTTTCGCACGGATTCTCTATTGTCTATAAGAGCCAGACCGGCGTGGTTCCGCCGCGCAACGTCGACGTCATCATGGTCGCGCCCAAGGGAAGCGGCACGTCGGTGCGGCGCAACTTTTTAAGCGGCGCGGGCATCAACTCGAGCTTTGCCGTGGGCCAGGACGCCACGGGCCGCGCGCGCGGGCGGTGCCTCGCCGTCGGCATCGCGATCGGCTCGGGCTATCTGTTCCCGACCACGTTCCAAAAGGAGGTGTACAGCGACCTCACGGGCGAGCGCGGCGTGCTCATGGGCGCGCTGGCCGGCGTGATGCAGGCGCAGTACGACGTGCTGCGCAGCCACGGCCACTCGCCGTCGGAGGCGTTCAACGAGACGTCGGAGGAGCTCACGCAGAGCCTGATCAGGCTCGTTGACGAAAACGGAATGGACTGGATGTATTCCAACTGTTCCGCGACCGCCCAGCACGGCGCGCTCAAGTGGCGGCCGATTTTCAGGAAGGCGAACCTGCCGGTGTTCAAGAAGCTTTACAAATCGGTGAAAGACGGCGTTGAGACGCGAGAAGTGATCAGGGACTGCGGCAGGAAGGACTATCAAGAATTCCTTGGAAAGAAGCTCGCGCAGATCCATAACTCAGAGATGTGGCTTGCAGGGGCCGCGGTACGCTCGCTAAGGCCGAAGGAGAAGGCGAAGGACATTTCGAGTTTGACAAAGGGAGTCGGCGGGAGAGGGCAGAACTAATTAAAGTCGTCCTGGGTGGGGGAGGTATCCCCCTCGCCCCGGCCGAGAGGTTCCCCCGATTTTGTGGACACACAACCATTCCTGTATTTTACAGGAGAAGGAGTGTGTCTTATGGCAAATCGGTCGTATTCGGATGAGTTCAAGAAGGAAGCCATTCGTCTGGTGTTAGAAGAGGGCCGCACTCGT
>DATJAL010000040.1 GCA_035516255.1 Chitinivibrionales bacterium
CTGTCGATAAGCATGTTTTTCTTTGTGGCCCATAGGAGATAACCCCTTTCTGCTTGGGTTACCTTAATTATGAGCCTACGAATTAAAAACAGTATGTATCCGATAGGTATTCGGTTACATTTAATTTGAGCCTACGCGCAAGCTGACAAATAAATAAAATCCCCTTGATTCCAAAAAAATAGTTCAGTATAATAATGCTTCAGCCCGGCCGCTATCTTTTCACATCATCAAAGGAGACGCCTGTATGAAGCATTATCAAGTTCTTGCACTTTCCGCCGTTGTCGCCGGCATTATGCTCTGGGGATGCTCCAATTCCACCGGCACCGGTCCTGCGGCGCTCACGACCACGGAAATGATCGGAAAATGGGTTTTTAACTCACTTCATGAAACAGGGACCACAACGATGCATCTTGGAATTCCGGGCATCCCTGATTCCACGTTCCACGTAGACAGCACGGTAACGTTGTCGGGCGGCGCAAATTATGCGCAATTATATTCGGACATGACCTATGCGTCCAAAATGCCGGCAATAACATCAACGGGAGGATCATCCTCCGACACCGGCTCCTGGTCGCTTTCCGGCAGCAATCTGAGGCTGATTTCAACTGCGGGAGATACAACCAACCTGAGTGTGAGCGTCAGCGGCAACAACGGCACTTTTGTAAACACAACGTCTGAACGTATGGACCTTGGCAACGGAGCCTATGTCCAGACGAACATGACCGCGACGGTGTCGGCAACAAAGCAGTAGGGAAGAAATTTCTCTTTTCAAAAGCAGAGTGGGGCAGGCGACTGTCCCACTTTGTTTTTGAAGAAGGGAAGGTTTTGTCTATCCGGAAATATCCTGACAGGTATTTTTTCTACCGCACATCGCCGGCGTCCGAAAACCGGATCTCCCAGCCTTTCCAGCACGGCTTTGCCACCGTGCGGTAATGGTGCCTGAACGATTTTCCATAGTAAGGCGTGTTGGTCTGCCAGAACGAGATGATGTCGACGCCGCATTCCTTTGCCTTCGCGACGGCGGCGTCGATCGCTTCGGGCCGGTCGTTCCAGGAAAACAGCACGTATTTCCAGTCGATGACCGGTTTTTTAAGTCCCCGTTCGTTGCGGAAGTGCACCAGGTCCCGCATGTTCCCGTATGCTTTTGTAAATGAGCTCCCACGCTGGTAATGCGAGACCATGTTTTCGGTGACGCCGTCGATGGAAAAGAAAATGTGGTCGGCAAGCAGCGCCGCCTCGCGCTTTCCGTCGGTGTCGATCAGGTTCCCGTTGGTGGAAATGATGATCATGAGCGACGGGTTCCGCTTCCTGAGGATTTCGAGTTCCTCATACACCGTGGGCGACAGGAAGGGCTCTCCGTATTTGAAGAAATAGACCTTTTGAATGTTATTGTCCCGGACCGCCGAGGACACTCTTCCGATATCGTCAAGCGTCATTTTCCGCTTTGCGCGGGGCGCCTCGAGCATTTGCTGCTGGCAGGAAATGCAGGCGAGGTTGCACGCCACCGTGTTCTCGACCATGATTCCGACAGGGATAGTGCTGGCGTCGGCTTTTTCCGCGGCCCTTGATTTGGCAACGGTCTTCAATTCGCAGCACCTGCTGCACGTCGCGATGGGCAGAACACCCTTGGCGAGCGACCGGCGGAACGAGGCAGCGG
This sequence comes from Chitinivibrionales bacterium, assembly GCA_035516255.1. NCBI lineage: Bacteria > Pseudomonadati > Fibrobacterota > Chitinivibrionia > Chitinivibrionales > Chitinivibrionales bacterium. The sequence continues at coordinate 1,658 of DATJAL010000040.1, forward strand.
TCGGACCGAAAAAGACGCTTTTGAAATCCCCTTTGGAAAGATCGCCGAGGATGCCCTCCCTGTTGTCGCCCTGGCAGTGACAGGAGATGGTCATATCGGAATTGACGCTGATGTTGTAATCGGACTCACCGCACAGCGCGCCGCAGTAAAACGATTCGTTGCGGACAAACGCCCTGAACTCCACGGCGCGCTTCTTGACAAGCGCGTAAAGCCTTCTCATCGCCGGCGACCGGACGACGTCGAGGAGGTCCGTCACCGACTTTCTGGAGGTGAGGCGGAAAAAAAGCCCGTTGTGGGAATCCAGCCGTGCATCACTCATGACTTTTTCTTTCCCGGCGCCTCCAGGAACACCAGATACGGCTCCTTGCCGGTCCTGCCGCACAGCACGGCCAGCGCGTTCATTAAAACGGATTTCCCGTTTTTCTTCAGCGTCACCTCGACCCGGGCGGGAAGCGCGTCGAAGGGGATTGTTTTTGCATCGATCCCGGCAAGCACATACGCGCTTTTTATCTCGTTTTCCTCGACAAACAGGTCTTCCACGCCCTGATGGGGCGCCGACATGAGGTAGTACATGTCTTCGTAGGGCGACATGTATCCTTCGCCGGAATTCAGCACAACGCCGTCAAACGGCGTAGTGTTGTGCATGATTTCAATGGCATCGTTCTTCCGGAAAGATACGCCGTTGGGGAGGTCAAGCGCCATGGGAGGGTCCTTTCGCTGCGGCAGGGTGCGCATGGTGAGGCAACCGCCGGAATTAAACCATAAAGAAAGGAAATAAAGTATCTTTCTAGAGTGATTCAATCCTGACAAAACGAGAACAAAGGGAAAAATACTCTATGCCTGAAACAGCAATCAACGTGGTCCCGTACGCACCCGAGCGGAAAAACGAATGGAACGCATTTGTCGACGCGTCGAACAACGGCACCGTGTTTCACAGACAGGATTTTCTCGATTATCATCCTGCCAACCGCTTCACATTTCATCACCTGATGTTTTACAAGGGCGACGAGCTCCTGGCCGTGCTGCCGGGCGGGCTGTCGGGCGACATGTTCAAGAGCCCCACGGGCGCGAGCTTCGGCGGGTTCGTGGTGAACGCGCGCCTGGGCCTTCAGGACGCGGACGCCATTGTCAAGGCGTTCATCCGCCACTGCGCGTCGCAGCTCATCAAGGAGGTGTACCTCACCCCGCCCATGCAGATCTACAACGCCACGTTCAACGAGTCCGTCGAGTACGCCATGCATTACAACCATTTCATCGTGCTGTCGAGCCTGTTCTCGTCGGTGATCGACTTCTCCATCATCCACGGCAAGGAGGAGCTGTCGCGCAACACCCGGCACAAGATCAACAAGGCCGTGAACAAGGGCGTGCGTATCGAGGAAAACAAGAATTACGACGAATTTTATCCGATCCTGCTCAAGAACAAGGAAAAGTTCCACGTGACGCCCACGCACACGCTTGACGAAATAAAAAAGATCGGGTCGCTGCTCCCCGGCATGATGACGCTGTTCATGGCCTACTACGAAAACAAGCCGGTCGCCGGCGAGCTTTTGTTCACCTGCAACAAGCAGTGCGTGCTCAATTTCTACACCATGCACCTCTATGACTACCACAATCTCTTTGCCGTCAATTACCTCATCGAGCATTCGATACGCTGGTGCAACCAGAAGGGGTTCAAATATTTCGATTACGGCGTGTCTGCCGACACCTTCAGCATCGATCCCATGGAGCCGTCATGGTCGCTGATTGAATTCAAGGAGTCGATGGGCGCCAACGGGTGCCAGCGGAAGACGTATTACCGAAGAATATTCTGAGGAAGAAAAAGCGCCACAGAGACACAGAGTACACAGAGAGAACAAACAGTTCCAAGTTGGAAGTTGAAAGTAAAAAGTCCCTTGTTCGTGTAGCTTCTTTCAACTTTCAACCGTCAACCTCCAACGCCATTCTTTTCTCCGCGCTCTCCGTGTCTCCGTGGTGAATTCTTATAATTCCTGCAGCCAGGTTTTCCATATCCCTGGCGAAGAATCCGGAATGTCCACCGCGCCAACCATTTTCTTGTAATACTCAGCGGGGCCGACGCCGCCGATGATGGCGTAGCCGTAACCCTTCAGTTTCATGTCTTCCAGCGCGGAAAAAAGCAGGGCGGTGCCGATGCCCTTGTTGCGGAACGCGGGATCAACGCCCGTGGGCCCGAAGTAGCCGAGCGCGGTCGCGTCGTAACAAGCAAACCCGACGAGCTTCTGCCCCTTGAGCGCGATAAAACACGAGACAGGCCTGTTGCACAGCGCCACGTCGGTCTCGCTCGACCATGCCTTGTTGAATTTGGTCTTCACCCACTCGATCACCAGATGCTTTTCCGGTCCGATGGGCTTGCGGATGGTGACGTCGTGGTCCTTGGCTTTTTCAATCACCGGGCAGTCGCCGGGAAGGTTGTAGAGTTTGACAAGCATGTCGTGCATGGAAGTTCCTTTGGCGATCGTTTGATGAAGAGAATAAAAATAAATCAATGAAAGGCGAAATAATACGATGAGCAAGTCTTCGCCATTAATAAAACCGTCGAAACGCGTTTCCGGTTACCAGACGACCATGAATCTGCCTTTTACCAGTTGACGATCAGAGGTCTTCAGGCTTATGAGGTAGATTCCAGGATTGATCTGGCGAGGCGCGGGACCAGGTGTAACAGAAAGGTTGATTGATTGCGAAATGGTAATTGTGCCCTGAGAAAATGTCGCAGTCACCTTCACAATCTGGTATGCCTTGTATCCCGTAAACAATACTAGGTCGCCCGTATACTTGTTGAGTGTGCCCGTGTTCGTCGCGCCCGTAAGCTCCTGGATGGCCCACGTAATAGGCGCATTGTCGGCCTCATAAGCATTCAGCCACTGGTTGTCCGCAGAAAACAACTTGGCCTGTAACGGCAGTGGCACACCTGCCACGACGGACGCTACAGGTAGACAGGCCATGTTCGTTTCAACGTCGGGTTGGCCGCGCGCCGGATATAAGGCCATGATGGCGGGTTGTTGTCCCCAGGCACCGACTACGGAAAGTAGAAACACGCTCACAACGACAAACGCCTTTTTCATGGAATATCTCCGAATATTTTCGCAGGGGAAAGCCAGCTATATTATACAAAGCGGAATCTTACTTCGCAATTGAAAACGAATCCGGATCACACCGTCCAACTTCGTATGGCCCTGCCGATTATTCTTTCAATTTTTCCCGAATTCAACTGCACGTTCCCGATCCTCGGCGGCCCGTTCACGTCGTCGGCGCGCGACCATTTCTTCAGGGCCTCTTTTTTGTACTTGCCCTTGTCAAGGATGCGCTTCCCGATGTCGTACAGGCTTACCGGTTTCGGCCCGCCAAGGTGATAAAGGCCTTCTGTTTCCCGGAAAAGCAATTCCACCGCGACATCTGCAAGTTCATCACAATCAATGCAGCTCCTGCATTCATCATTGAAAAGGGACATGGGCAGTCCGCGCCTGAGCCTGCTTTCTATAAAATCAACCGCGCCCTTTTCGCCCTGGATGGAATCGCCCATGGGCAGTCCGAGCCGTATGATGCAACGGCGTGGAGCGCGGCGGATTTCTTTTTCGGCAAGAGCATAGGTGGCGCCGACAACGCTCACGGGATCAGGATCGATTTCTTCCGTATAGCCGCCGTCAGGCGGATTGCTGCCGGAGAACACCAGGTCAGCGCTCAGGTACATGACATGACAGGACGAAGAAAAGATGTCAACGATATTTTTTGCGCCGCCCACGTTGATGTCGTGAGCGTATTTCGGGCGTTCTTCGCAGATGTCAAGGTCGCACACGCCCGCTGCATGGAGCACGTGCGTGGGACGGAACGAATCGCGGATTTGGCGGAGACGATCGGCATCAGACATGCAGAGCGACGTCACATTGCCGGCGTGGGGGATTTTCATCCGCGGCGGGCGGATGCAGAACAAACGGTCTTCAGGGACAAGGGATTTCAGTTTTTTGTAGATCGGCCAGCCGTGGATGGAGGTGACGCCGGTGATGAGAATTCGAAAGAATGAAGAATTGTCTGACAAATCAATCAAGAGGCTTTCCCCATGTTCCGCCGAACACAAACTCCTTCTGAGGCCTTCTCGTTCTTTCCGCAGTTTCCCTTTTGGCAAGAGCTTCCGGCAGCATCGACGCGTCGCCCGCATAGCCCATGGCGACTGCGGTGAGCGGAACAAACCCGTCGGGGACGGAAAACTCGGTTCTTGTCTTGTCAGGGTCGAATCCGGCCATCTGGTGAACGGATACGCCTTCGGAGGCCGCCTGAAACGTCAGGTGCGCGGCAGACTGTCCGCTGTCGTAGGCATGGTATTTGTTCGGCGTTGTGCCGCCGGTAAAGGTAGTCCGGCCGCATACGATCATCAGTACGCTTGCCTTTGAGGCCCACGTCTGGTTGTTAGGCCTGAGAACGGATACGATGCGGTCGAAGTCGGGGCCCTGTCCCCGTATGCCGACTATATAGAACCATTCCTGGTCGTTGTTGCACGACGGCGACCATCGGGCCGCTTCGAATATCCTCCGCAGCGTGTCAGGGGCTATCGATTTGTCAAGAAATGAGCGCGGGCTGTACCGGTTTTTAAGCAAAGGGTGGATGCCGAAATCGGTTTTGGCGGGGTTAGGCATAAGGAACCTCGGAAAAAAGACTCATCACAGAGGCACTGAGGACACAGAGAAAACAGATAGTTTCAAGTTTAAAGATGAAAGGGCTTTGTTTGTGTTGTTTCTTTCAACTTTCAACCTTTAACTTCCAACTCCATTCTTTTTTTCTCCGTGCTCTCTGCGTCTCCGTGGTGATTTTTTAATTTACCGTCAATCAAGCTACGATTTTCTTTATATATTCCGGCAGCAGAAACGCGCCCCGGTGGATGTCCGGGTTGTAATAGGTGCATTTCTTGGCGACCGAGGCGTAACGCTTCTCGTTGAAGCTGTCAAGGTCGGCGCCCTCCTTCGCGCAGATCACGAAACTGCAGATCGCCTCGGGAAACGACGGCATGGTGCACAGGTACAATTTATACGCCGAAAACAGCGAGGAGATGGTCGCCACCGTGGAGCGCAGATATTCCGCCCGGATGGTGGGCGAATCGGTCTGGAACACCGCGATGCCGCCTTTGTCAAGCCGCTCGTGCACGAGTTTGTAAAAGTCGGTGGTCTCCAGCGACTGCACGGGCCCGCCCGGGTCGTACGAGTCAACGACGATGACGTCGAACGCCTCCCTGGATTTTGCGAGCCACGAGCACCCTTCGGCGATTTCCACGCGGCCGCGCTTGTCGGCGAAAGACTTGGCAAGAGCGGGAAAATGCGCGGCCACCGCCTCCTTCACCATTTTGTCAATTTCCACCACGAGCGCCGTTTCGACGTCCTTGTGCTTGAGCACCTCGCGCAGGCAGCCGCCGTCTCCGCCGCCGATTATGAGAACGCGTTTCGGGTCGGCGTGCATGGTCATGGCCGGGTGCACGATTGACTCGTGGTAAATGTGCTCGTCGCGCTCGGTGAGCACGATGTTGTCGCCGAGCACCAGCACCTTGCCGAACGCATAGGTGTGGAAGATCTCGATCTTCTGGAACGGGCTCGCGCCGTAATACAGCGAGTGCTTGGCGCGCAGCGTGATGCCGGCGAGGCCGTTCACCAGGTTCTGGATCCACAGCGACGAATTGCTTCCAGTTTCGTAACGGGGTGAGGTTTCCATGGCAGATTCCTTAAAGGCGCAACGGTCGCAAAGAAAAATTGAATTGATTTGAAATAATTATTAATCTTTGCGTTCTTTGCGCCTTTGCGGTGAAATGTTTTTATTACCATTAATCAATAAGGACAATCTTCGCCTTCGGGAATCCGTTGAACGTTGTTGCGCTCGCGCTGGTGTACGCGCCCATGGAGTCGAACAGCAACACGTCGCCGATTTCGAGCTGCGGCAGCGTGATGTTCTCGTACAGCACGTCAAACGAATCGCACGTGGGGCCGGCAAGCACCGAGTTGAAGGTCTCGCCTGTGCGCGGCACGAACAGGGGATAGTCGGCGTGGTCGAACACCTTGCCCGAAAACGAGCCGTAGAGCCCTTCGTCAAGATAATACCACCACACGCCGCTGCGCAAGGACTTGCCCATCACGCGGGCCGCGAGCGCCATGCACGGCCCGGACAGCACCCTTCCGGGTTCGGCGATGATGCGGTAATTGGTGAAATACCGTTCCAAATATTCGTTGATGGGCTGGCAGAACCGCTGGATGGGGAGCACCGGGTTGAGGTAGTTGATGGGAAACCCGCCGCCGATGTCGATGATGTCGAGGATGATGCCGGAAAGCGCCGCCTTTCTGCAGATGTCGCGGCAGAAATCGAGTGCCTCGATGTACTTGAGCGGGTTTTCGTTCTGCGATCCGGCGTGAAAGCTGATGCCCGCCACGGAAAGCCCCATTGCGTGCGCCCTTGCAATGAGGGAAAACGTCTGCGTGGGCGCGCAGCCGAACTTGTGCGAGAGGTTCACCATGCACGCCGGGTTCTGCACGCTCATGCGCACCAGGACGCGTGCCCTGTCCTTGAAGGGTACGAATTTGTCAAGCTCGAACTCGTTGTCCACCACGAAGAGCGATACGCCGAAGTCAAGCGCGTAGGCAATGTCGGCGTCGCGCTTGATCGGGTGCGTGTGCATGCACTTTTCCGGCGCTACGCCGCATTGGCGCACCACGTCGATCTCGCCGTTGGTGCAGATATCGAACGAGCTGCCTTCTTGCTTGAGGATGTCGATGATCTCGGGCTGTGCGTTTGACTTGACCGCATAGAACAGCTCCACGCCGGGGAGCGCGTAGGCGAGGCTGCGGTAGCCTTCGCGCAGCCTGCTCTGGGAAAGGAAGAGGGACGGTGTCCCATGGGTGCTGACGAGCCTGCTCAGTTTGGCAAAATCCATAACGGATTAAATGCTGTTCACACCTTTCTTTAGGTGGTGATAATTGAGGACAAGAAATATACGTTATGTGGAATTAAGAGTTTAAAGTTGAAAGTTGGAAGTTGAAAGAAAAATGAGTGCCGGTCCTCAGTACGGTCGCTTTCAACGGAAACTTCTCGAGGCGAGCGTTATTTATGCACAATATCGTCGGGAATATCAGGATGCCTATCGCTCAGCACCCGCGCGGGTTTCTTGAAGAGCGCGTCGAGGTGCGGCCACGACACCTGCGCCGCCTCGTGGATTTTTCCGGTATAATAGCGCAGGCCGGTGATGCCGTAGCGCTTGAGCTTTTTGTCAACAGCGGGGCTGGTGACCGAGGCCATGTTCGAGCGGTCGGACGACACGGTAATGGACCAGAGCGTCGCGTACATGTGGATGTAGGCGTACAGCGGGCACACGTGGCCAAACACCGAGCGCAGCGTGCGCTGGATGCTCGCGAAGGTGCGCGGCCGCGCCACGGGCGACTCGGTGTGCATCACGAACACGCCGCGGCCGTCGCGCAGCGACCGCTTTACGGAACGGAAGAAATTCTTGGTATAAAGGTACTTTGCCGGACCGAAGGGGTCGGTCATGTCCATAATCACCACGTCGAAGCGTTTCGGGCTTTTCTCCACAAACTTCCGTCCGTCCGCGATGTGGATGTGCACGCGCGGGTCGTCGAAGGCGCCCTGGTGGATCGACGGGAGGTATTTGCGCGAGAAGTCGATGACGCCCTTGTCAAGCTCGGCGAGGTCCACCGATCCCACGCAGGGGTATTTGAGCACCTCGCGGATGATGCCGCCGTCGCCCGCGCCGATCACGAGGACGCGCCGCGGGTCGGGATGGGTGCACAGGGCCGGGTGCACCATGGGTTCGTGGTAGTAGCACTCGCCCCATTGCGCGGCCTGGGTGATGCCGTCGAGGATGAGCACCCGGCCGAATTCGTTGGTGTCAACGAGCTCGATGGTCTGGTACTTGGTGGCGCCGAACCGAAGGCGCTTCTTGATGGTGTAGAAGAAGCCGAAGTCGTCGTTGAGCCACTCGGTGTGCTGCGTGAAGCGCCGGGAGCGGTACAGGTACGGGCGTTTCATGTTACATGTCGTAGGTGTAAATGTTTTTGCACTGGTAAATCTCGAGCATCTCCTTGCGCAGGAGGCTCGAGATCTTGGCGCGGGCCGACGGCCCGAGCGACTGGTTTTCGGCGCCGAACAGGTAGTTGTCGAGCTTGAATTTGTGCAGCATCATCTTGGTGTGGAAGATGTTGTCCGAGACGATGTTGATGTCGTAGGCCGTGTAGATGTCGAGGATCTCGTCACTGATGTAGTCCTGGATCGAAGTGATGTCGTGGTCGAGGTAGATCTTGCGGCCGTGCACGTCGCGGGTGAAGCCGCGCACCTTGTAGTCCATGAGCACGATGTCGGAGTCGAAGCTGTTGATGAGGAAGTCGAGGGCGTTGAGGGGCGAGATCGTGCCGCAGGTGGTGACGTCGATGTCGACGCGGAAGGTGCTGATGCCCGTCACCGGGTTCGTTTCCGGGTAGGTATGGGCCGAGATGTGGCTTTTATCAAGATGCGCCACGGTGCCCTGCGGCACCAGGTGCCCCTCGTTGATGAGCACGGTCACCGACGCGCCGCGCGGCTCGTAGTCCTGGCTCGACATGTTGATAATGTTCGCCTCGATGATGCGGGTGACCTCCTCGAGGATGCTGCGCACCTTCTTGGAGTTGTACACCTCGTCGATGTAGTCGAGGTAGGCGGTCTGCGACGCCTTGGACCGCGCGTAGCAGATGTCGTAGATGTTGAAGGAGAGCGACTTGGTGAGGCTGTTGAAGCCCTGCAGCTTGATCTTTCTGCCGCGGCACCGGTTTATCATTTTGTCAACCTCCTAAAAAGAAAATTGCCACAGAGACGCAGAGGACACCGAGAATTATGATGGTTTTAAGTTGGAAGTTGAAGGCAAAGACTTTAGTTTGTTTCTCACTTTCAACTTTCCACCTTCAACTTCCAACTCTATTTTATTTTTCTCCGCGCTCTCCGTGTCTCCGCGGTGAATTTTTCTTTACAGCTCGTTTATGTACAGCGGCTTGTAGCCGCGGTACTTGTGGGAAAAATAATTAATGAGAATTACCTCGGTCTTTTTTTTCGGCTCGATGTTGATGATCATCCGGTCGGAAAACAGCCTGCTCATGTGCAGGCCCCTGCCCGAATCGTCGAACGCGCCCGCGCCCGACAGCTGGCGTTCGATCTTGTACAGCACGGTATCTTTTGTCAAACGTCCCCGGTTGTCGATGACCGCGACGCCGTATTTTTCGGCGTCGAACGCGCATTCGAGGCGTACGTACTCCTGCGGCGAAAGCGCGACGTCGGAGAACTCCTCGTATTTCTCGGTGCCGTCGGGAAACGTGGGCGCATGGTACACCGCATTGGTCACGATCTCGTCGAGCACGAGCTGCATGTCGCCGGCGCCGCCGAGCCGTTTGGTGAGCAAATTTACCGCCGCCTCGCGCACTTCCCTGGCTTCGGCCGACGAGCGGATGCAGAACTCGCCGAGCAGCGTGTGCTGCGGCAGCAGGTACCGGCCGATGCCGAAGATGTTGCCGGTGAGCAGGCCATCCACCAGCGCGTCGAGCTCGGGGAAGTTGAAGGGCGAAGTCTTGGGAATGATGTTCGACACGCCCGATTTGCGCGCCAGGCGAATATAGTCATCGACGTTGTAAGCCGTGATGAGCACGGTGCGCGTTCCCGGCGAGCGGCGCTTGATTTCCGCGAGCAGCTCCGGCCCTTTCATGCCCGGCATATTGATGTCCGATATCACCATGTCGAACGGCCGCTTTTCGCACAACGCAAGCGCCGTATCCGCGTTTTCGGCGGTGGCCACCTCGTAGCGGCCCTCGAGAAAATCGAGCAGCATGGTGCGTATGGTGATTTCGTCGTCGACAATGAGAATTCGGTGCATCAGCTGGTGCCCTCCTCGCCGCCCTTTGCGGCCACCGGCAGAAGAATTGAGAACACGGTGAGCTTTTGCGTGCTCTCGAAAAAAATGCGGCCGCCGTGCTCGTCGATGATCTTCTGGCAGATTGAAAGGCCCAGGCCGGTGCCTTCGCCGGGCGGACGCGTGGTGAAGAACGGGTCGAAGATCCGTTCCCTGATCGCGTCCGCCACGCCGCTGCCGTTGTCTGAAACGTCAATGCGCACCATGTCATCCTGTGTTCCGGTGGCGACGGTGACGAGCCCCGAATATTTTTTATTGTCACGGCTCATCACCGCCTGCTTCTCCTGCACCGACTGCACCGCGTTGGTGAGCAGGTTGATGAGGACCTGCTGGATCTTTGCGGGATCGCACAGCACCGGCGGAACGGACGCGCCGAGATGCAGGGCCACTTCCGCGGCCGACGGGGCCTTGAGCCGCACCGCCTCCGCCGATTTGGTCACGAGCCCGTTGGCGTCGGCGGGCGCTATGGCGCTGTCCTCCTTGCGCGACAGGTGCAGAAGGTCCTTGACAATTGCGGTGGCGCGCGACGATGAGTCGAGGATGGTGGCGACGCGCTGCGCGCCCTTTTCGTTGAGGCCGTACTTATCGCGCATCGCGAGCATGTTGGCCGCGGTGCCGGAAATGCCCGAGAGCGGATTGATCATCTCGTGGGCGATCCCGGCCGTCATGGTGCCGATGGTGGCCAGTTTTTCGGAGCGCAGCAGCTGGTCGAGGATGGCCTTCTCCTCGGTGGTGTCGCGCAGGTGCTCGATCACATTCTTCGGATTTCCCGCCACGTCAAGAACAGGATAGGTCGCGATCGTAAAGTGCCTGGTCCGTTCGGCGTCGGTCATGGTGACCTGGTGCTTGAGCACGGGCTTGCCGGTGGAAAACGTTCTCTGCGCCGGACATTTGTCGCAGGGCTCCGTCCGTTTCCACAATACCTCCCAGCAGTGTTTGCCCAGGAGTTTTTTTATGGACGTCCCCGCAAACGCGGCATAGCTTTTGTTGACCCGGGTGATGCAAAGGTCGGCATCGAGCGCGCAGATAAGGTCGGTGATCGCGTCAAACGCGATCTCGAGCTGCTTTTTGCTCAGCGTGATTTTTTCCATCACCCTGGTGTCGTTGAGGCTGTTGACCAGCTCACGCCGGTAATTGGCGGCATTGTTTTTTTCTCTTTGATAAGAAAGGAACAATATCCCCATGATGATGATACAAAGGAGAATGGCGATGAGGAGCATGGTTGTTATCATCCGATTAACGTCCGGTTAAAATATTTCACTCTCGCACAGTATAATCATAGCACAAACAGCACCAAAAAACAATCAAGGAAAAAGGAGACCGATTAAAACGTGCCCGAGGAGAACTGCCAGAGCGGGCTTTCGGATTGCGACTTCGAGTTTTTGGCCACCACCTGCCAGTAGTAGATGGTGTTCCGGCTCAGGCCGTACATGGTGATGGAGGTGGCGGAGATGGGCCCCACCTGCTGCAGGGAAAGCGGATCGGTGCCGAAATAGACGTCGAACGAGAGCGGGTCCGCGGTGTCGGGGTTGGAACAGGAGAACGACAGTGTCACGCTCGACTGGTTGATCACCGCGTTGTTGAGCGGCGAAAGCGCGGCCGGCACGCCGATCGACGTGCCGAAATACAGCCGCACCATCACCGAGTCGACGAACGACTGGTCGCGCACCGTGGCGATGATGGTGTCGTAGCCGGAGAACAGGGTGGGGTCCACGGTGTAGAGGAACGTGTCGACGACCGCCGAGTCGATGGTGCTTGTCGCGTGCGAATGCGCGTCGAACAGCGTCACGCTGCGCCGGTCGACGTAGGGGTTGTCCGGGTCGTGGAGCCGGAACACCATGGTGAACGGCGCGCGCACGTCGGTGAGGTTCACGGCGCCGTTGGGCAGCGTGTCGGCCGAATACGAGACCGATATCGAGCACGGCCGGGCGGGCGGCACCACGAGGATGCGCGGGTACAGCGTGTCGGTGCTCGGGAACTGGTCCTTGACAATTGCAATAATCTGGCAGTAGCCGGTGTCGCCCGGACCCGGCGCCCATACCAGCAGGCTGTCGGTGGTGTTGTCGAGCAGCGGGGCCTTTTTCCCCACGATGCGCGCGGAAAAGACAAACGGCGGGATGCCGCTGCCGTGCGCAACGGTCAGCACCTGTTTGAGGGTGTCCCTGCCCGCGAAGAGGAACTGCGGGAAATCCTCGGCCCTGGTGCCGAAGGCCACCGGTTTGGGCGGCAGATGCCCCGGCAGCGAAACATACAGCAGGCAGGTCGCGAACACCGGCTGGTACCCGTCAAACACGCGGATGGTCACGGAATACGCGCCGGTGTCGGCCTGGCCGGGCGTCCAGGTGATGATGCCGCGCGGCCCGACCACGAGACCCGCGGGGCCCTGCGAAACCTGGTAGGTAAGCGAGTCGTTGTCCGCGTCGAGCGCCTGCATCGTGTCGGCGTACGGCAGGCCTGCCTCGATGTAGGTGGAGCGCGGCGGCCGCTGGATGACCGGCGGGCTGTTTTTATAGATCACCACGGATTGCTGAACCCTGTTTCTCTTTTTGTCAACTGCGGTGATCACGACCTCGTTCCCCGTCTTGGCGTGGGTCAGCGCCACCGTGTCGTAGTACCAGAGGCCGTTCGGCGCCGCCACCGTGCCGTTGATCCAGAGCGTGTCGATGCCGCTCTGGTCGTCGAGCGCGCGCACCGCGATCACCACGGACGACCGGTCGGTGAACAGCCCCTGCGCCACGCTGCCATCGGCGAGCACGTCGAGGATGCGCGGCGGCACCGTATCGGGCCCGCCGGGGTTGCAGATCAGCAGGAGCTCCTTCCAGTCAACCACGGTGCCGCTCTGGTCCGCCGCGATGAGCCGCGCCGAGTTCTGGCCGGGGTTGAGCGTCACCGTCCAGTCCCAGGTTGCCGCGGCATTGGTGATCGTCTTCACCACCGGGTTGACGGAGTCGTTGACAAACAGGCGAAGCAGGAGGTTGAGCGAATCGAGCGTGTTATTTTCGACGCGGCCGGTCAAGATGTACGACGCCGACCCGACCACGGAGGTGTCCTGCGGCGGGGTGAGCACCACAATGCTGGCCTTTTTCGCGTGCGGCACCGTGGTCGAAAACACCAGCCAGAAGGTTTTCTGCGCCGCGTTGCCGTTGCGGAAGTGGTCGAGGGCGTACACGGCAAGAACAAGGGGCGCGGCCGCGGTGTAGGTGTACACCTTGTCGAACAGCTTGTAGTAATCGCTGCCGTTTTTCCCGTCGAACGGCTGGCCGTTGACCGAAGCGGAATCCACGGTGCCCGAAAGGTCGTCGGTGATGCGCGCCTTGAACGCGAACACCGAATCGCTGGTGAAGATCGTGTCGCCGTGCATCACCTCGGTGTTGACGCATGCGATGACGGGCTTCACGGTGTCGCGCAGGGAGAAGAAGAAGCTGTCGGCGGGCGAGACATGGCGGCCGTCCCATACCCAGAGGCTTCCCATGCCCGCGTAGAACGGCGCAGCGGCCGACACCCGCGTGCTGCACAGCGGCGAGGCGTAGCGCACGCTCGCGCCGAGCGCCCAGTTGTAAATCACGTCGCGGTCCTTCACGCGCGGGGTGCGGAACGTCACCGAGTCGCGCGCGAACGCGAAAAGGCTGTCCTGGTGCAGCGGCGATTTCAGGTACACGTGCATCGAATCGACGACGCGCGCGCCGTTGGACTTGTACACCGAGGTGACCACCGACTGCAAGCCCGTGTCGAAAAACGACACGAGGAACACGAACGGTTCTTTTGAAAAATCCGACTTTACGACCGTTGATTCCGCGGATGTCCACAGGCGGTTCGCGGTCGCCGAAACCGAAAAGCTGTCCATGAGTTCCTTGACGTCAACGCGGACCTGGAGGGTTTCGGTGGAGAAGATCTCGAGCGTGTCCCGGTTGTGGATGCTCTGGCGCTCCAAATACAGGCCCGCGTTTGCGTAATCGGAAAAGGGGTTTGATTCGCGGCCGCAGAACACGAACGCCGTGCTCAGCATCGGGGGGATCAATAAATATTTAATGAAATTTTTCATTTATGATCTTTGATAGTATCGTAAATCAACATTAACTTCAAACGTCTAAAACCTGAACGACCAGCATATCCCCACCGTTCCTATCGCGATAACGCCCAGGCTCGATATGAGGTTCGCAAGGTCGTTGTTTTTCGCGTTTCTCGCCGCCTCCCAGGCGGCGCCGGTATTCTCCGCGAGATTGAGCTTGTCGGTGCTGTTGATGGAATTGAAATTCCGCTGCGACGTGGCGAGCTGGCTCGCCTCGACGAGCGCCGCGATGACCCCGACGGCGGTCGCCACCACGCCGCTGTAGCGGATCGTGTTGCGCGTGGGGGCGAGCGGGTCTTTGAGCAGGGTAATGGGGATTCCCCCCGAAACCGCGTCGGTGACCGTGGCGGCGTATTCGTACGGCTGGTCCGAGACCTTGTACGCAACGCCCAGCACGGTGAGATTGCCCCTGCCGTTGTGCAGAAAGAGGCAGGGCGACAGTTTAAAAAACTTGGTGAGTGAGCTTATCCCGTCAACGGAGTACATCACCGCGCAAAAGGAAAGCTGGGTGCCGATGGCGTCTTCGTGGATGTAAATGCCGTTCCAGTCGTACGGCGCCGCGTCCACCGCGCTGCGCTTGTTGTAGGCCTTGTCGTTTACCGACGTGAATACCACCGGTCTGTCCTTGCCGCCCCTGACCTGCAGCGTGCCCAGCACGTGCAGGCCCGTGAAGTTCTTGAAGCACAGTACGGTCCCCTCGGAAATCGTCACGGTTTTTCCCTGCGGCACATAGAGGTCGCCCGCGACAAAATACGGATGGTCTTTGGCGGCGAGAACGGCGGGCAGGTCGCCGGCAATGGTGTCGAACACGCTCTTGACCGTGTCAACCGGCGCGGGTTTCGGGGCCTGGCCAAACGATACGCAGGAAACAAGCAATAAAATGATACTTATTTTTTTCATATCGGCACCGGTTTATTTTGCCGCCACACTCGTGCTGATGCGCCGAATCTCCGCGTCGGCTTTTAAATAATATCGATGCTCCGGAGAGGTTTTAAAAAGCGTTTTAACGTCATACCAGGCCTCCATGGCCTCTTTTCTCGCATCGTCGGAGGGGCTTCTATCGTATAGCGCGCTTGCGCAGAGCGCCTTCGAATACAGCAGGAGTTCCCGGAAGGCGCGGCCGTCCATAAATGCCGCGGGCGTTACCGATGCGCGTTTTATCAGATCGTAGGCCTGGACAAAGTCCTTTGCGACGTAACTCCAGCGCGCCTTTTCAAGATAAAATTCGCCATCATCGATGGTGTTGGCGGCGACAAAAGATTTTACCGCGGCGTTGTCGCCCGTTCCCTTGAGAGCCCGCAGTTTATACAGCTTGGACTTTTTCGAACCGGCCTGTTCCGGCGCGAGCATCTTGTACAGCTCAAGCGCGTTTGTAAAACGGCCCGCCTCCACCTCCTGGGAGAAAATGGTCATGACGTCCGACGTCCTGTACAGCTGTTTTAGCTTGTCAAGCAGGGTGGGCCCGGTCAAACCGGCGGTCTGATCCGCGACCGGCTGTGGCGCGGGAACCGGTGCCGGAACAGGTGTGGCCTGCGCCGGCTGTTTCACCTCGCCGATATGTTTTGCGCCGCGTTTGGTTTTAACCGGCTTGGCCGCTGCGCCGCCGGCGGTGAAAATTTCATCAAGGTCTTTTATATTTTCTTCAGTTTTGGCAGGGGCCTCAACAGGAAGAGATTGCGGCTGCGCGGCAAGGGAATCGGTGTTCCCGGCCGCGGAAGGCGCAACGGCATGAGGGGGCGGAGGCGCGGATGGTTCCCCGGGGTACAATGCGGTCGCAACCGAACGCGGAAGGAGCCGTACGGCGAGCGAGGGGTTCAGCACATACAGTCCCGCGAAAAAGGCAGCGGCTAAAACCACGGCACCGATGGTCGCCCCGATCACGAAGGGCGCTATGTTGCGTTTGTCATGGAAATTCACGATGTGTTTGACTTTTCCCCGTTTTTCAAGGAATTGCTGGAGAATCTGCTCGGGCGCCCTGAGCGTGAGCGTTTTATGGATGCGGCAGACGGATCGGAGGAATTCGAGCGAATTCTGTACGCGCTTTTCCTTTTCGTTCCGGATGCAGTGCTGGATCAGGCCGCTCAGCGCCGCGGGGATTTTTGCCGAGACGTTCGAAAGCGGGATGTAGTTGTTGCTGAGCTTGTCCGTCACCAGCTTGCCGAGCTTTTCCTCGGGAAACGCCCGCCTGCCGGTGAGCGCTTCGTAAAGCACGGTGCCGAGCGAGTAGAGGTCGGCGCGCACATCGACTTCTTGCACGTCAAGCTGTTCCGGCGCAAGGTACTGCATGGTACCCATCACCGTGCCGTCTACGGTGTGGATGCTCGCGTCCATGGGCTTTGCAATGCCGAAGTCCATGAGCTTTGCCACGCCGTCTTTTGCCACCATGATGTTGCTCGGTTTCAGATCGCGGTGGATCACGCCTTTGAAATGCTTTCCGTAAAGGACGTAAGACTGATTGTGGGCGTAGTTAAGCGCGCGCCCCACCATGATGCCGAGGGAGGTGACCACCTCGGGCGGCAGGCCGCCCGATTCACCGATCAGCGTTTCGAGCGTCACGCCGTCGATAAGCTCCATTTCAATGTACGGCAGGTCGTTCCATGTTCCCACTGAATATATCTCGACGATGTTGGGATGGTGCAATTTGGCCGTGATTTTCATTTCGGTGCGGAAACGGTCTTCAGACTCCCTCGTATGATCGGGCTTTAAAAGTTTAACGGCACGCTTCACTTCAAGCACCGGGTTCCAGATCTCATAGACAATGGCCATACCGCCTGCGCTGATGAGCGACGATATGACCCCGGAGCCCAGTTTAATGGGCTTCTTGCCGTCCGGTAACGAAACTGTTCCCGGCAGCTCGATGCGCTTTGTATCATCGGGTCTGACTATGATTTGTTCTGTAGCCATTTTTTTACCACGAAAAAACCGCTTTAAGCATTATATATTCTACAATTATGACAATTCATTTGTGAAGAAGCAAGAAGAAAAACATAATTATTTTACGGCGGAACCTCTCCTGGTTATCTATGATGCTTGACCCAGAGAATATTTGTTTAAATGGGGTCGCAATTAAGTAGTTATAAAAGAGAGGTTGTTATCAAATATTTTAATAATAAGGATAAAATGATGGCTGACGGCTTTATTCCCCCTCATGGTGGCTACAAAGATTTGCTTTCTTATAAGAAAGCTGTGATTATTTATGATGCTACAGTCTATTTCTGCGACCGTTTTTATAAACAGAATTATAAAATTACGGACCAAATGATTGGGGCCGCGCGATCTGGTAAACAAAATATTGGTGAAGGAAGCGTGAACTCGGGGACATCAAAGGAAACGGAAATAAAACTGACGAATGTGGCACGGGGAAGCTTGCAGGAATTGCTGGAAGATTACCAAGATTTTTTGCGGACAAGGAAGTTTTCATTATGGGATAAAGATCACAAAAACTCTCTCATAATTCGAAAGTTGGGCTATGGGGAACATGTGTCATATGTGATATATCGGTCCTATATTGAAAACGAATCTCCCGAAATTTCTGCAAATACAATTATTTGCCTCCTTCACCAGACAAATTTCCTTTTAGATCAACTAATTCGAAAACTGGAAAAAGATTTTTTGGAAAACGGCGGCCTACGAGAACGGATGATGCGAGCCCGTTTAAAAACACGTTCGCTGCAGGATGGGGAAGAAGCATGAACTATTTCCCCCGCCTCCCGCTTTCCCCCTTCGTCCAAACCATGCAAGCCATTGCCGGCAACGAGATCTGCATTACCGGCGCGGCGCCGCTGGCGCCGCTTTCCTACGGCGACGAAATGGCGCTCAAGCAGAAGGCGTTTACCGAGTTCTTCAGGAAAAAGAGGGTCGAGGGCGATTGGGAGCCCCTGGCGGCGTCGCCGTTTTCACGGCTGTACCGGACCACCACCAAGCGCCGCGTGGTTTTCGCCTTTGGAAAGTATGTGCTCAGCATGGGCGACGCCGGCCGCGACCGGCCCGACGAAACCAGAAACGAGGCCATGCTCGAGCCGCGGCAGCACACGGCGCTGTATGAGCTGCTGCTGAAAAAGCTCAACGAGCCGCTCTTCTCACCCATGGCAAAGCGCTGCAATTACCTGATCATCCGCGGATCGTACAAGGAATTCTGCGTGATCTTCAACATGCACAAGCTCGACGGTCCGACGGTGCGCAACCTCAAGATCCTCGGCGCACACCTGTCGGGCGCGGGCATGGGCGTGGTGTCGTCGTTCGTGTTCCTCGATCCTTCAAGCTCGAAGTATTATATTGACAAAAGGGAATCAGGAGGCCGGGGCGGCGTCAAGAAGCTGTTCGGGCCCGACACGCTGCGTTTTTCGGCGGGCGGACAGACGTATGTGTACGACGCGCTGTCGTTTTCCCAGGTCAACCAGTCCATGGTGCCGCTGATGCTCAAGAAGGCCGCCGGACTCCTTGAGGTTGCGGTAAAAGAGAATGCCGGCATACGGCTTGTCGACTTATACTGCGGCTACGGGCTTTTCACCCTGTTTCTTGGAAAACATTTCGGCGAGGCCTGGGGCATAGATTGCGACCCGGCGTCAATCAGAAGGGCGCGCGACTCCGTGGGACATTTAAAAGATCTGCCCGCCTCATGCAAAATGCGATTCATGACCGGCCAGATAACGAGCCGCGGCCTGGAGGAGATGCTTCCAATACGCGGCGATATTCCCGAAGTAGTGATGCTCGACCCGCCGCGCGGCGGCACGGAGAAAGGCGTTATTGGCGCCATTGCGAACAGAATGCCTTTTAAAGTCCTTCATATTTTCTGCAATGTGGATATCATTCCTGAAGAATTGGATCAGTGGAGACGGGTGGGATATTCTGTTTCCCGCGTTTTGCCCCTTGATATGTTCCCCGGCACCCCCAATCTTGAGGTGATGGTCCTTCTCAAGCCGCGATAATAAAAAAATTGCTTTTTTCCCTGGGCACCTTGCATTTTCAAACATTCGGGAAATTGGGACTCGGCGAAACCCCAAACCAACGGCCATCTTTACCACATTCTTATATAATAGTGAGGTTTTTACCATTGCACCCAAGGCAATCGCAAACAATGTTTGTTGAAAAATCATTTTGATCTGAATCAAAGCTAACTTAGGTATGAGCGAAAAACCTTTATCCCAAACCCGGCAGGCCGTAAAAAATGATCCTGCAGTAGGAGTGCAGCCTTCAAATGCACCGCTGCTGTATTCCATACCGGCGTATTATTACGACGGGCATACGGAGCTCTCGCCGCACCAATTGCAGGAATATATCCATGGCACACGAGACATCACCAGCGCACTGTGGGTGGGGATAGACGTCGGTTCCACCACCGCCAAGATCGCGGTTCTTGAGCCGGTGCAGAAAAAACTGCTGTTCTGGAAATACCGGCGGCATTTTTCCAAGCAGGCCGAAACCGTTGCGGCGCTTCTTTCCGAAGTGCATGAGGCCTTTCCGCTCGCCCCGCTCAAAACGAGCATCTGCGGCAGCGGGGCGGAGCCCATCGCCGACATCATCGGCGGGTGCTTTGTGCAGGAAGTGATCGCCAACAGCATCGCGGTGTCGGAATTGTTCCCCTTTGCAAAGACCTCCATCGAGCTGGGCGGCCAGGACGCCAAGATCCTGTTTTTCCGCGAAGACGAGAACACCCGGAAGCCCAAACTCACCGACATGAGGATGAACGGCTGCTGCGCCGGCGGCACGGGCGCTTTCATCGACCAGATTGCCGGGCTGCTGGACCTGCCCATCGAGCGGTTCGACGAAACGGCAAGAAACGGCAGCAACGTTTTTGACATTTCTGGCCGGTGCGGTGTGTTCGCCAAGACCGATCTGCAGCCGCTGCTCAACATGGGCGCGCGCAGGGAAGACGTGGTGCTGTCGGTGTTCCACGCGGTGGCGAAGCAGACCATCACCGGGCTCGGCCACGGCATGCAGCTCGCGGCGCCCGTGGTGTTTCTCGGGGGCCCGTTCACGTTCAACCGCCAGTTGGTGAACGTTTTCGCGAAACACCTGGGCCTTGCCAAGGAAGAAATCCTCATCCCGCCGTGGCCGCAGGTGGCGGTCGCCATCGGCGCCGCGCTGGCCGCGGGCGTGGTGCCCGCCGAATCGCATAAGCCGTACCTCGGCAGAAAGGCCCTTGCCCGGCTTTCCGATTCGAGCCGCGCTTTTGCCGTTGATGCAATGCCGGCGCAGCCGTTCTTCAGCTCGGCAACAGAGCGCGAGGACTTTCACCGCCGCCATGCGGAGCCGCCGTTTGTCCCCAGGGAAATCACCGCGGGAACGGCGCAGGACGTGTACATCGGCATAGACGCGGGATCGACCACCATCAAGTTCGTGCTCATGGACGGTGGCGGCGGCATCATCAACAAGTTCTACGCGTCGAATTCGGGCAACCCCCTCGGCGTGGTGAAAAAGGCGCTTGTTGACATATACGACTCCTACCTGAGAAGCGGCGTTCGCCTCAACGTGAAGGGCCTGGGCACCACCGGCTACGGCGAGGCGCTCGTGGCCAAGGCCTTCGGCGCCGATTTCCACACCGTGGAGACCATCGCGCACGCACATGCCGCGCTGCACCTTGTCCCGAACGCCACCTTTGTGCTCGACCTCGGCGGTCAGGACATGAAGGCGATGCGGATATCAAGCGGCGTGATCTGCGACCTGTACCTCAATGAAGCCTGCTCTGCCGGGTGCGGATCGTTCATCGAGACGCTGTCTTCGTCGCTGAACATTCCCATAGAGAAAGTCGCCGACCTGGCCTTTACCGCCGACAGCCCGTCCAACCTCGGTTCGCGCTGCACGGTGTTCATGAATTCATCGATCACCACCGAGCAGAAAAACGGCAAATCAGTCGAAAACATCATCGCGGGCCTGTGCCGCTCCGTTGTGGAGAATCTTTTCATGAAGGTGATCCGCGACCGCAACGTGTCGTATCTCGGCAGCACCATCGTCGTGCAGGGCGGCACGTTCAAGAACGACGCCGTGCTGCGCGCCTTTGAGCAGCATACGAGCGCGAAGGTGATCCGGCCGCAGCATGCCGGTGAAATGGGCGCCTTCGGCATTGCCCTGCTCACCAGGGAAGCGCTCTCCGGAGCGGGCCGTTCGTCGTTCATCGGGTTCGAGGCCATGCGCTCGTTTGAATGCTCGGGCGTCACGCACGACAAGTGCGGCGGCTGCGCAAACGGCTGCAAGCGGACCGTCGTACGGTTCAACAACGGCGCGGTGTATTGCGCGGGCAACCGTTGCGAAAGGGGAAACGTGGAGACCGCCACCGAGGGCGCCCGTGCCGCGGCGCACCGGGAGCCTGCGGCGTCGCTTGCCCGGTTCCGCGAAGCGGCGCTCGTTGCCGATTACGGCGAGGCGCGGCCGCAGGCGGCCCGCGGCCAGACCATCGGCATACCGCGCGTGCTGGAGTTCTACAACAGTTTTCCCTTCTGGAAAGCACTGTTCTCGTCGCTCGGGTACGACGTTAAATCGTCGCCCCGCAGCAACCACGGCCTGCACGAGAAGGGCATGCGGTATGTCGCATCCGATAATATCTGTTTTCCCGCAAAAATCGCGCACGGCCACATCGAGTATCTGCTCGAGCAGAAGGTCGACCGCATCTTCATGCCGCTCATGATCGCGGTGCCGTCCACGCTTTCGGACAAGCGCGCGGTTCACATGTGCCCGGTGCTGCAGGGCTACCCGGTGGTGCTTGACGCCATGAACAAGCCCGGCGCCCGCGGATCGACCATGATCGACAGTCCGGCGTTTTACTGGAACAACAAACGCATGCGTGACCGCCAGGTGGCGCGCTTTTTGTGCGCCGAATACAGGCTCGACAAACGGGAAGTCCGGCGCGCGATCGCGGAGGCGGAAAAAGCCGCGGAGCAATTCAGGCAGACCATGCGCGCCGAGGGAAAACGCGTACTTGACACAATAGAGGCGGCATGCGGCATGGGCGTCATCCTGGCAGGGAGGCCGTATCATTACGATTCGTACATCAGCCACGGCATTCCCGAAATATTCGCGTCGCTCGGCATTCCCCTGCTCACCATGGATTCCCTGCCGGACGTTGCGCAGCTCGACCTGCGCCGCGTGCGGCCCGACCTGTACAACCCGTTCCATTCGGAAATTTACGCCGCGGGCCTGTTCGCGGCCGCGCATCCCTGCCTCGAGGTGGTGCAGCTCGTCAGTTTCGGCTGCGGCCACGACGCCATCATCGCCGACGAGCTTTGCCGGCTCATGCAGACGTCGTCGGGCAAACAGCCGCTCGTGCTCAAGATTGACGAGGGAGAAGCCCTCGGTGCGCTGAGCATCCGCATCCGGTCGTTCGTCGAGACGGTGAAACGGAGGCGCGTATGAAGGCGGCGGCACGCGCGGCGGCCGCGCTCCCCCGGCCGTTTTCACCCCCGTTCACCCGCGCCGACAAGCGCAGGCGGGTCATGGTGATCCCCAACCTGTCGCGTTCGTTTTCCACCATGTCAAGCGCGGTGTTCCGGAGTCTCGGCTACCGGTCGCTCACGCTCCCGCTCGCTGACCACGAGGCGCAGCGGCTCGGCAAGCGCTTCGTGCACAACGACGCCTGCTTCCCGGCGCAGATCAACGTGGGTGAATTTATCAAGTTCCTTTCAACCGGCGCCATGGCGCCGGGCGAAGTGGCGGTGACGCTGGCCAAGAACTGCGAGGACTGTCGCGCCGGCCAGTATTCGGCGCTCACGCGCAAGGCGCTTGACGACGCGGGATATACCGACGTGGCGATCGTCACCACGGGCGCGGACACCAAGCGCATTCATCCGGGGTTCGCGTCCGGCATACGGTTCAGGCTGAAGATGCTGTGGGGCACCGCAATCACCGACGCACTCGACGCCATGGTCCGCGCCACCCGGCCGTACGAGCGGGAGCCTGGAAGCGTTGAACGGTTGTACGAGGAGCACCTCGACCGGATATCACTCGCGCTGGAACGGGGACCCCGGAAAGCGCTTGCCGCACTCCGCAGCGCTGTGGCGGCGTTCAACCAGGTGCCGGCCGAACGGCCGGCCAAGCGTCCGCGGGTACTTGTCATAGGAGAAATCCTCATGAACTACCACGAGACCGCGAACCGGCAGATCGTGCGCTACCTGGAGAAAAACGGCATGGAGGTGTTGCTGCCTGACATCGCCTCGTTTTTCGCGAAGCAGGTGGTGGTTGACAAACACATGGCGTGCCGCGGGCTTGCACGGTATCCGCTGCTCAAGCGGTGCGAGTCCTTTGTCACCGAATGCGCGTTCCGCCATGTGCTCGGCCGCGTGGAGGCGATCGCAAGACGGTTCAGATTTTATGAGCCGCGGCCGGTCATCAGCGAGCTCGCGGCGGGCATCACCGGATTCATCGACCCAGCGATCGTGGCGGGCGAAGGGTGGCTCATCCCCGCCGAAATCATGCATTACGCAAAGAAGGGCGTCACGTCGTTCGTGATCATCCAGCCGTTCGGATGCCTGCCCAACCAGATCACGGGCAGGGGCATCGTGAAGCCGCTCAAGGAGCGTTTCCCGTATATCAACATTCTCGCCCTCGATTACGACTACGACGTTTCCATGGCAAACCTCGAGAACCGGCTCCAGATGCTCGTCATGGCGGCGAAACAATACACCTGAACAGGGAACAGCAGAACATGAACATCGCATTCATCACGCCGGCCGCCGACATAAGAAAATCGTTCCCCTACCGGCTCGGCAACAGCATCTATACCCGGCCCAACGCCATCACTGGGCCGCTCATCCTCGCCACCATCCTGCGCAACCGCGGCCATCACGCCGAGGTCTATGAGGAACTTTACTCGCATGTCAATCTCGAGCGGCTCATGGGCGCCGACGTCATCGGCATTTCCACCATGACCTCTACCGCTCCGCGCGCGTTCGCAATCGCCGATTATTTTAAAAGCAAAGGCAAGCGCGTGGTCATCGGCGGTATGCACGCGACGGTCGCACCGCAGGAGACGCTTGCGCATTGCGACACGGTGGTGACCGGCGAGGCAGAGGAGGTCATCGCCGACGTCATGGAGGGCCGGGCATCCGGGCCCGTGGTGGACGCAGGCCACCCCAATGACCTCGACGCTGCGCCATTCCCCGATTATTCCCTGCTCAAGACGCCCTGCAGGGAGGCGAACATCCTCACCACGCGCGGGTGCCATTACTCCTGCAGCTTCTGCAGTACCTCGCGGATGTTCTCGCCGTACCGCGAGCGCGGCGTGGACAGCGTCGTGGCGGAGATGGCGTATTACAAAGAACGCGGGTTCCGCTATGTCAATTTCCAGGACGACAATTTCACGGGCAACCGGAAGCGTGCCAAGGAGATCCTGGCGAAGGCAATCGAGAAAAACCTGATCTTCAGGGACGTGTTCTTTTTCGGCCGCGCCGACATGGTGCTCGACGAGGAGCTTCTGTCGCTGCTTTCCCGCGCGCACCTGCGCAGCGTGCTGATCGGGTTCGAGAGCCTCAACCCGGCGTCGCTGGAATACATCGGCAAGAAGATACGGCTCGAGCCCATCCTGGCCAGCGTGCCCAACCTCGGCAAATACAAGATCAAACTCCTGGCCAGCCTGGTCCTGGGGCTCGACACCGACAGCAGGGAGGACATCCGGAAAGCGGTGCGGTTCTGCCGGGACATCAACGCCTTCACGCTCCAGCCCGCGGTGCTCACGCCGTTCCCCGAGACGCCGGTGTACCGCCAGTACGCCCAGGAACAAAGAATGGTGACCAAGGACTGGCGGTATTTCGACCTCATGCACGCAACGTTCCATCCGAAAAAAATGAGCGTGGCCGAGCTCCAGGAGGAATTCTACACCGCGCTGCTGCGGTTCTATTCGTTCAGAAAATCGTTCACCATCATGAAGATCTACGGGTTCGCCGCCGGCATGCGGAGGCTCGGCCTGTGGCTCGCCATTTCTTTTGCCTATTGTGTCACGCGCCTGCTTGACAGAGGGTATTTTGCAATCCTGAAGAAATCAAGGCCGTTTGCCGCACCCCAGGCGGACGTCGACACGGCCGCCCTTGCCCCGACCGGCACGAACGGGTCCGCATCAGCGTAGGACGCTCCCTTCATCGGGCATAAAATATTTTTACCACCTCTCCCGCGCAATGGAGTATTTTACCATCTGACTTTTTTGGTAAAATAGTCAGTTTAGTAAAACCTATGGCAACAAAGACTCCTCGGGACAAGCACGAGATCATCCTCGGCGCGGCGCAAAAACGCTTTGCGCGTTTCGGCCTTGCCAAGGTGACTATGGACGAGATCGCGGCCGACCTCGGCATGAGCAAGGCCGCGCTCTATTATTATTTCCCCACAAAAGAGGACATGTTCCGCAGTGTGGTCGCTACGGAACAAAAAAATTTTATCGAGCGCATCGAGGCGGTCGTCCGCGGCACTGCAACCGCGGCCCGGAAGCTTTCAGGGTATTTTACCGAGCACCTTCGGCTGCAGGGATCGTTGCTTGACATGCGCATCATCGAGGCGCGCGTCACGGAGCCGGTCAAACCCATCATGCGCGACCTTTTCCGCAAATTCAGCATCACTGAGACGCGGTATCTGGAAACCATCATCCGCGAAGGGAAAAGGCGGCACGAGTTTTGCGTAGATTTTCCACAAGGGGCCGCGCGTCTGATCCAGCACGCGCTACAGGGACTCCGCATTCGGTTCTTCAAGACCATGGGCGACGGAGAGCCGAAACCTTCCGACATCCGGGCATACCGGGACGAAGTGCTCTATTTTCTGGAGATTTTTCTCAAAGCCATGTCACCCCAACGAAGCAGGATGAAAAACGCATGAACGCTTCTTCTTCGCAACAGTCAAAACCTGATTTCACGCAGCGGCCGCAGAACGCACCCGCAGCGCCGAACAACGGCGACCAGTCCATCGACGATGTTCCGATGTTCAAGCGCAAGCGCGTCATCATTCCCATTTTTCTTCTCATCATCGGTGTTATCGCAGCGGTGTGCGCCTGGTACGTGGTTCGTTTCTCGTCGGTCGCGACCGACGACGCGTTCGTGGACGCGTACCGTGCCACCATAAGCTCAAAGATCCTCGGCCGCATCACGGCGCTCCGGCACGACGAGGGCGACACCGTGCGGCAGGGCGACACCCTCGCGGTGCTCGACGACACCGACCTGCGCGCCCAGCTTGCGAAAGCGGAAGCGTCGCTGCGGCTCATCACGCGCAGTGTAGAGATCTCGTCGGTCAATCGCGACAAGGCGATCGACGATTTCGAACGCATCGAAAAGCAGTACAAGAACCAGATCGTGTCGCAGGAGCAGTACAACCACGCCGACAACGCGCGCAAGCTCGCCGAGGCGCAGATCGACCGCGACCAGGCGCAGGTCGCCACCGCACAGGCCGATCTCGCCATAGTAAAGACGCAGCTCGCCAACACCGTGATCACCGCCCCGTTTTCCGGCGTGATCGCGCGCCGCTGGGTGCTTGCAAGCGACGTCGTATCGCCGGGACAGGCCATCTTTTCCATGTTCGATGACAAGCACGTGTGGGTGACGGCAAACTACGAGGAGACCAAGCTGCGGGAGATTCGCCCGGGCATGCCCGTGCAAATCTCGATCGACGCGTTTCCCGGCATCGTCGTGAAGGGGAAGGTGGAAAGCATCGGAAGCTCGACCGCCTCGGAATTCGCGCTCATTCCTCCGAGCAACGCATCGGGGAATTTCACCAAGATCACGCAACGCGTGCCGATAAAGATCGCCGTTGTCCAGGTCCCGGCCGGAGTGTCACTGCTGCCGGGCCTGTCGGCATTCGTCCGGATCTTTCCGAGATAGGCCTCCATGCTGAGACAGCGATTTGTCAATAACATCCCTTCGCTCCACCATGAACACGGTTCGTACAAATGGTGGGTGCTTGTCAACATCATGATCAGCGGGTTCATGGTGGTGCTCGACAGCACCGTGGTCAACACCGCCCTGCCGAAGATCATGGCTTCGTTCGGCATTTCGGTGGACGTGGCGCAGTGGATCCTTACCGCCTACATGCTCGCATTCGGGATCATGCTTCCCACCTCGGGATGGATCGCGGACCGCTTCGGCTACAAACGCACCTATGCCGCGGGCCTTGCCGTGTTCACGCTGTTTTCGTTCCTCTGCGGCATTTCGTGGAGCGAGAAATCGCTGATCCTCATGCGCATCGGTCAAGGGCTCGGCGGCGGCCTGCTTCAGCCCCTCGGCATGGCCATAATCATGCGGGAATTCCCGCAGGAAAAACGCGGCATGGCAATGGGGTTCTGGTCCATTTCAGCGGCGGCCTCCGTTTCGCTGGGTCCCATGGTGGGCGGCTATATCGCCGACAATTTCGACTGGCACCTCATCTTCAACATCAATGTGCCCATCGGCATCATCTGTTTCATGGCCACCTGGGTGATCCAGCGGGAGTACAAGACCCAGAAGGCGCGGTCCTTCGATACGGCGGGATTTCTGTCGCTGTCGGTGTTCCTGGGGTTCCTGCTCTTTGCGCTCGCAAGCGGCAACGCGCAATGGAACACGGGCGGGTGGACTTCCGACACCATGATGCTGTGCTATCTTGCGTCGGCGGTCGGGCTGGTGGTGTTTCTCGTGACCGAGTTCAACGTGAAGTCCCCGCTTGTGAACCTGAAGCTTCTTTCCAAATACAATTTCGGGCTCACGAACGTGGTGATGTTCATCTTCGGCATCGGGATGTTCGGCAGCGTGTTTCTCATCCCGCTTTATCTTCAGAATGTTCTTGGGTACACGGCGTTTGAATCGGGAATGGTCCTTTTTCCCGTGGGAATCATTCAGGCCACCGTCGGGCCCATTGCCGGGTATACGTCCGACAAGATAAACCCGAAGATCCCGATCTCCATCGGCATCGCGCTGTTTACGACGAGCTTTCTTCTCAATACCCGTCTGTCAATTTTCTCCGAACACGCGCAGATCATGCTTCCCATGTATTTGCGCGGCGTGGCGATGGGCCTCATGTTTTCGCCGCTTTCCTCGGTCGCGCTTATCGAGATAGGCAGGCACGAAATGGCCCAGGCCTCGGGATTGATCAATGTGATCCGGCAGATTGGAGGCAGTTTCGGGGTCGCGATTCTGCAGACGCTTCTGACGCAACGCGTCATTTTCCACACGGTCACCGCCGGCGTGACCCTTGATCCCTCGTCGCCGGTGTTCACCCGTTCGATGAGGGCTCTGCAGACCCATGTGATTCACGCGGCGGGGTCCGCGCCGCAAAACGCGGTCGTGCAGGCGTCCATGCAGCTGCTGTCGCATTTTACACAACAGGTGTTTGTTTGGGGAATCAACGACGCCTTCTTCTATTCTGCCGCGTGCACCGCGGCGTGCCTTGTGCCGGTGTTGATCTTGAGGACAAGACGAAAACCCGGCATACCGTTGATGGGCGGGTAACATTCGTGAACATCGATGCACGATAAAAAACGGAGATCATGATGCACAAACGACATATCCGGCGGTGGACGCTGGTGCTGTGCCTGAGCGGGATTTCGGCCGCGGCCGCTCAGACGCACGATTCGATAACCTTGCCCGAAGCGGTTGATCTGGCACTTAAAAACAACGCGGCGCTTGCCGCGGCGCAACAGGGACTTTCTGCGGCGCAGGCGAGAACCGACCAGGCGAGAACCGGATGGTGGCCGACGGTGAGCGGAACCGCGTCGTACACGAATTTGTACCCTCTTGAAAAAATGAACCTGCCGCTACCGTTCCCGATATACAAGGACCCAAATACCGGTTACTGGGAAGTCACCCCAAAGAATATCCCTTTTCAATTATACCCCGCCGACAATTGGGACATTCACGTGGGGGCCGAATACCTGCTGTTCGATTTCGGCAAACGACAGAAAGCAATTGCGCTCTCTCGCATTGGCGAACATGCGCTTCAGACCGGGACCGATCTTGCCGCCAAGGCCGTGAGCTACCAAACGATCATCGCATTTGAATCACTACTAGGCAGCGCCCAATTGATTGCCGCCAAACAGGAAAACATCGGTAACTTAAAGGAGCACCTCGATTTTGTCAAGAAGAGACTGGCAACGGGAAGCGCGACCGAGTTTGACGTTTTAAGATCCGAAGTCGATCTTACCAATTCCCAGACCGAGCTTACCAATCTCAACAATGACCATGCCAAACAACAAATCGATTTCCGCCTCCTGCTTGGGCTTGCGGAATCGGCGCCCGCTAACTGCACGGGTAACTTCGACTCCAGCTTCAAGGAACCTCCCAAGGACTCGCTTATTGATGAGGCACTCAAGCAAAGGACCGAGATCGCTCTCCTTGATACCGCAATGAAGATTGCGCAGGTGCAGCTGTCCCTTGCACGCCTCGAAATGACCCCTGCGCTCACCGCGCACGTTTCTGCCGGAGAGAAGAACGGATACTTTCCGAACCTCGACCAGCTGCAATTCAACACGGTCGCCGCTGCGCAGATTACCGCCCCCATCTTCGACGGTCGCAGGACCCATTATCATATCATGGAACTGAAAGCCCATCTCGACAGCCTCCGCATAATGCATGATGATCTCTTGCGTCGCGTTCGCACCGACGTGCTCAAGGCAATTGCAGATGTCAAGAGCGCCCATGAAAACCTCTCGGAGGCGGCCGAAAATATCCGTCTCGCCAGCGAGTCCAGGCGCATTGCGAAGCTGCAATATGAGGCCGGTGTCATTCCCAATCTTGACCTGCTCGACGCCGAGAACAAGTATACGCAGGCGAAATTCTCCAGGGTGCAAAGCGAATTCCGGTATACGCTCAGCAAATACGCGCTTGACCAGGTCACGGGAAAAATGCCTGATGTGAAATAGCGGACCATCGATGAGCGAAAAACATTAACCGGTAACGGAGTGGATGCACGGATGGTCAAATACAGTTTTATTGCGGAATAAACATGTTGCTCATAAACACGATATATTTTTTTGAACGATCCAATCAACAATTTTTCAAAGAACCACTTTTACTATGAAAAAGAACCTGACGATAATCTTGGGGTTGATGCTGCTTGCGTGCTTTTTCTGCTCCTGCAAGTCCAGGGCTCCCGATCCGAAGGCTGCGGCCGGGGCCAACAAATTCAACGCGACACCCCTTGTCGAGGGGTTCGTCGTGAAATCAAGCGTGGTGGTCCAGTCGATTTCCATCTCGGGCACCCTGATGCCGTTCGAGGAGACCGTTCTCATGCCCGAGGTGACGGGCCGCGTGGTGGCCATAAATCTTCCTGAGGGGAAATTCGTCAAGCAGGGCACCCTGCTTGTAAAACTTTTTGACGACGATCTCCAGGCAAGCCTTCGCAAATCGCAAACCCAGCTTGATCTTGCGAAAGTGACCCAAAAGCGCCAGGCGGAACTGATTAAGGTAAACGGCCTGAGCCAGTCGGACTACGACCAGGCCGTGCTGCAGGTAAGTTCGATCAACGCCGACATCGAGGTGCTCAGGGCGCAGATCCGCAAGACCGAGGTGCGTGCGCCGTTCGACGGAATCATCGGGTTGCGCAACATCAGCCTTGGAGCGGAAGTGACGCCGCAAACCGCGCTTGCCACCATCCGGGACGTGGCGCGCCTCAAGCTCGACTTTGCCGTGCCGCAGAAATACGGCGCCACGCTGCGGCCGGGCATGATGGTTATATTCACCCTCGAAGGCATCGACGCAAAATACGAGGCCACGGTGATGGCCACCGAGGAGGGCGTGGACGAGGCAACGCGAAACCTCAAGGCAAGGGCCATGGTGAAAAACACTGAATTGCTCCTTAAGCCCGGCTCGTTTGTAAATGTCGAGCTCGAACTCGGAAAAGAAGCCAATGCCCTGATGGTGCCCACACAGGCCATCATCCCGCAAGAGCTCGGCAAACAGGTGATTCTCGCGAAAGACGGCAAGGCAAAATTCGTGTCTGTGAAGACCGGCATCCGCCAGGCTTCGCTGATCGAAGTGGTGTCGGGCATTGCGGAAGGCGACACGATAGTCACCACGGGACTGCTCTTCCTTAAACCGGGCGCAGACCTCAAGTTCTCCAAGATATCACAGCACGAAGGCGGCCGGTAGTACCCTGCCATGACCCTATCAGAATTTTCACTCCACCGCCCCGTAGCCTCCATCGTGATGAGCCTCATCATCGTGCTGCTCGGCGCGGTCGGCTTTACGTTTCTGGGTGTGCGTCTGTATCCGGCAATCGATCCGCCTACCATCGGCGTCCGGACCAACTATACCGGGGCGAACGCCGACATCATCGAATCGCAAGTGACCGAGCCCCTGGAAAAGGCGATAAACGGCATCGAGGGGATCAAATCGATCTCTTCCACTTCGGCAATCGGCATCAGCTATATCACCGCGGAGTTCAACGTGGGCGCCGACCTCGAAAAGGCGGCCAACGACGTGCGTGACAAGGTCTCCCAGGCCGCACGCAATCTGCCCCAGGACATAGACGCGCCTCCGGTGGTCTCCAAGGCCGACGCCAACAGTGACCCGGTCATCACCGTTTCGGTGATGAGCACCACCATGAATGCATTGGAACTTTCCGACTATGCCGAAAACATCCTTCAGGAGAAACTTCAAACGATTCCCGGCGTGAGCTCGGTGGTGCTGTTCGGTCAGCGACGGCCCTCGATGCGGCTGTGGCTCGATCCGGAAAAGATGGCAGCCTACGGCATCACACCGCAGGATGTCAATGCCTCCCTTGACAAGGAAAACGTGCAGCTGCCGGGCGGCAAGCTTACCGGGAAGTCGACCGAGCTCATCGTCAATACGTTCGGCCAGCTCGTTACCGAAGACGATTTCAACAATCTGATCGTTCGGCAGACAAACGATCAGATTGTCCGCTTCCGCGACATCGGCGAGGCGGCGCTCGGCCCGGAGAATCCCGAGACGATCGTGAAGCTCAACGGCACCGAGGGCATTTCGCTCGCGCTCCTTCCGCTGCCCGGCGCGAACACCATCGACATCGCGGACGAGTTCTACAAACGCTATGCCGAAATCCAGAAGACCCTTCCGCCGGGCGTCAAGCTGGAGATCGGCTACGACAAGTCCAAATTCGTGCGCGAGGCCGTGAGTGACGTCCGGATGACGATCGGTATCGCCCTGTTCCTGGTGATCCTCATCGTTTTCCTGTTCTTCAGGAATTGGATCTTGGCCCTGCGGCCGCTCCTTGACATTCCGGTATCGCTCATCAGCGCGTTCTTCATCATGTACGTGTTCGGATTTTCCATCAACGTGCTCACCCTGCTCGCCGTGGTGCTGGCCACGGGCCTCGTGGTGGACGACGGCATCGTGGTGACGGAGAATATTTTCAAGAAAATCGAGCACGGCATGGGCGTCTGGGAGGCCTGCATCAAGGGAACCCAGGAAGTGTTCTTTGTGGTGATCGCCACGTCCATGACGCTTGCCGTGGTGTTTATTCCCGTGATCTTCCTGCAGGGGTTTACCGGCAGGCTGTTCCGTGAATTCGGAATTGTATTGGCGGGGGCCGTGTTGGTCTCGGCGTTTGTGGCGCTCACCCTCACGCCGGTGCTCAACCTGAAACTCGGAGCAATCAGAACGGAACACTCTGGCTTCTACAAATCGACCGAACCCTTCTTCCTAGGGCTGGACGCCGGATACAGGCGGCTCCTTGCCTGGTTCATGAAACGCAAATGGCTCTCCATCGCCATTCTCATCGCCTGCGCGGCAATCATTGTGGTGCTTTTTAAAATGCTCAAGTCCGAGCTTGCGCCGCTCGAAGACCACAGCCTTATTCGGGCGAACATCACGCTTCCGGAAGGAACCGGATTCGATTACACACAGAATCTGGTCGACCGTATCGCGCAACTCGAGATGGACAGCATCCCCGAGATGCGGCTTATTTTTGCCGGCGTCGGATTGGGGGCCGGCGGGACCAACACAGGCTCGGTCCAGACGTTTCTCGTGGAGCCGAACGAACGAAAGGCCAGCCAGCAGCAGGTCTTCGACAGGCTGGCCAAGATGTACAGGAGGTTTTCCGCCGCGCGTGTCGTGCCCAATCAGGAACAAACCATTACCACGTCGCTATCGGCGGGGCGGCAGCTTCCGGTGCAGTTCGTCATACAGAACCTTGATTTTGCCAAGCTGCAGGAAGCGCTGCCGAAATTTCTCGACGAGGCAAAGAGCAATTCGATTTTCGGCACCATCGATGTGGACCTGAAGTTCAACAAGCCCGAGATCGACCTCACCGTAGACCGGCTCAAGGCCACCGACCTCGGCGTCAACGTCATCGACGTCTCGAATACGCTCGACTATGCACTCAGCGGCAGGCGATATGCCTACTATCTGCGCGAGGGAAAACAGTACCAGGTGATAGGCCAGGTTCTTCGCGAGGAGCGCGACAAGCCGGCCGACATCACCTCGCTCTACGTGCGGAGCAACGGCGGTCAGCTGATCCAGCTCGACAACCTGGTGAAGATGACCGAAAACAGCGCCCCGCCCACGCTGTATCACTACAACCGTTATAAATCGGCGACCATAGGGGCCACGCTGGCGCAGGGCAAAACCATGGGCGAGGGCATCGAGGCGATGCGTCGCATCGCGAAGAAGGTACTCGACGGCACGTTCCACACCGACCTTTCCGGTCCGTCAAGAGACTTCGCGGAAAGCAGCTCAAACACGTCGTTTGCCCTGGTGCTCGCGCTGTTCTTTATCTATCTCATTCTGGCGTTTCAGTTCGAGAGTTTTCGGGAACCGTTCATCATCATGCTCACCGTGCCGCTTGCCGCGGCGGGCGCGCTTTTGTCCCTGTGGCTCACCGGGATGACCCTGAACATCTTTTCGGAGATCGGCATGATCATGCTCGTGGGTCTTGTTACCAAGAACGGCATCCTCATCGTGGAGTTTGCAAACCAGAAACAGAAGGCGGGGCTCGGCAGGGCCGAGGCCGCGTTCGAGGCCGCGGCCGCGCGGCTGCGGCCTATTCTCATGACGTCGCTCGCCACGGTGTTCGGCGCGCTGCCCATCACGCTCGGCCTCGGCGCTGGCGCGGAAAGCCGTAAGCCGCTCGGCGTGGTGGTGGACGGCGGTCTGCTGTTCGCGCTTATCCTGACGCTGTTCGTGATTCCGGTAATGTATACAATGATGGCGAAGGACAGAAAACCAAAACAAAGTCAAGCTGTGGGAGTAAAATAGAAGGATAAGATAAATTTGTTCGACAATCGGTTAACGCCTCACCCCATCACCCCGACCTTCGGGCACCGCTCTTCCTCTCCGCAAGTGGAGAGGGGAAGAGGGGCTTGGGGGAATTAGGGTGAGGCGAAAACGGAAAAGAACAAACAATTACATGAATAGAATTTTCATATCATTACTTTTTATCGGCCTTGCGATAGGTACTTCCTGTGCCCAGCCGATGTTGCCCGCCGACGAGGCGGTGAGCGTCGCGCTCAAGAACAACTTCGACATTTTAGTGGCGCACAACGACGCGCAAATCGCAAAAGTCAACAATACTCCGGGAAACGCGGGCATGCTGCCGTCGGTCGCGGCCAACGGATCAGAAGAATTCTCGCAAACAAGTACGCTGACAAAATTTGTCAATCCTACCAGTATTGACACCGTCCCCAACGCCCAAGCGAATACGGCAAGCGCCACGGTGGCGCTTGCCTGGACCTTGTTCGACGGCGGCAAGATGTTCGTCACGAAACGAAAGCTCGGTGAACTGGAGAAACTGGGCGCCATCCAGTTTCGCCAGAAGGTGCTTCAAACCGCCTACAGCGTATCGGTCGCGTATTACGATGTCGTGCGCCAGAAACAGCAGCTCGTCTCGATCCGCGAGGTGATTGCCTACAATCAGGAACAAGTCAAGATCCTGCAGACGAGCTTCGGCGCTGGCCTCTCGCCCAAGACGAGCCTACTGCAGGCACAGATCGACCTCAACGTGTTCAAGGAAAACGCGCTGGCACAGGAATCGGTGATCAGGGACGCGAAGCGCGCGCTCAACGTCCTACTGGCCAGGAACCCGGACACGTCGTTCGAGGTTGTCGATTCCATTCCGTTAACCTATGTCCCGGACAGGGACAGGCTCATGGCGCAGGTGAGTTCCAGCAACGTGGATATAGCGGCGTTCCAAAAGCAGGTGGAAGTCGCCCGGCTGAGCCTTGAAGAAGCTCGGTCCCTTTTCTTTCCGCGGCTGCTCTTTTCCGCCGGCTACGGCGTTTCGCGCATCGACAACACGCACACGTCCCCCACCACCCCTTCGTGGAGCTGGGGCTACGGACCGCAGGTGGGCGGAACGCTCACTATTCCTTTGTACCAGGCCGGAAACGTGGTGCGTCAAGTGAAGGCCGCCCGGCTGTCGCTTGAGTCGTCGAAGGATGCGCTCGAAAGCGAAAAACAGCTCGTCGCGTCGCAGTTGAGCAGTGCGCTTGACGAATTCGAAAACCAGCGCGGGCTGCTTGCCATTGAAAAGGCAAACGACGCCCTCGCCAAGGAGAACCTCGATATCTCCATGGAACGGCTGCGGCTGGGCCAGTCGACTTCTCTGGAACTGCGCCAGGCCCAGGAGAGTTTTGAAGATTCGCGCACCCGCCTCATCAATATAGAGTTCAATCTCAAGGCGGCGGAAACAAAGCTCAGGCAGCTCACGGCCGAACTCTGATTTGCCGTGGTTTGCTTTATCGCAATGCAAAAAGTATATATGTAAACGATGCCGAGCGGTCTTTGCAAAAGGGACTGGGCGCCTGGCATTTTTTCTTCTCGCTGCGTGCCGGCAGCGGCTTTGACGCCGGCATGCCTCGTACACGAAAAATTTACAATCTTTCTTAGTGAGAACAGGATCCCCCCGTCATGGACTCACTCGTCGAGCGCATCGGCAAAATCCCCTTTCGGCTCACCATGCAGGCGTTTTCGCGGCCGTCCGACGAGACGTTGCTCAAGCGGTATTTCGAGCTCATCCGCGCCACCTTCAAGAGGCACAAGCCCCCTATCGTATTAGGCGAGCACATCGGCTCGGGCGGGTTCGCCGACGTTTTCAAGGCGACGTCGAGTTACGGCAGCGTGTCTGATTTCGCCATCAAGATCCTGCGCGGCGACCTGCTCGAGGTCAAGCGGGGCAAGGGAGGCGCGCAGCAGGAAGACGAGATGCGCGTCAAGGAAATGAAGCGGCGGTTCACCAACGAATCATACGTGCAGTGGGACCTTTCCCAGAGCCTCTCGGACACGGTGGCGCACAGCGTGGTGCGGGTGTTTGACTTCGGAGAATTCGACCACGAAAACAATTTCAGGTTCATCCTCATGGAACAGATGGGAGCCACGCTCCGCGGGTTCCTTAACGACCGGAAGCAGTCTGGGGAATCGTCCGACGCGCTTTTGTACAAGACGAAGCTCATGCTCACCATTGCGGAAATCATCAGCAACGTGCACACCGAGGGCATTTTCCACCGTGACATCAAACCCGAGAACATTTTGTTTCCCCGCAGCTTTTCCCTGCCGCGGCCCGGCGACGACGAGTGGTGGCGAAGAGGACAGACAAAAAAAATCGAGGTGAAGCTCGCGGATTTCGGCACCGTGCGCTGGGTGAGATCGTACGCGTCGAACTTTGACGGCGTGATCATCGGCTCCCAGTTCTACATGTCGCCTGAGCAGATCAGCAATCCGGAGCACCTCGACCAGCGCACCGACATATACTCCTTCGGCGTGGTGTGCTATGAACTGCTCACCGGCGCGCACCCCAAGATCGTCAACAAAGACACTTCGAACCTGCTGCTCAAGCTCGCGCAGGAGCGGCCCCTGCTCAGAACGCCGCCAAAGGGGTTTGAGGATCTGCAGGAGATCATCGTGAAATGCATGGGAAACATCCGCGAGCGGTACCAGTCCATGGAGCAGGTGGTGACGGATCTGCGGAGGTTTTATGAAAAGGCGGCGGGGTAGAAACAATAAAATTTAAATTCCTGCCTGCCAATCCGGTGAAGTCTTTCCTACGAAGCCCCGCCCTTGGATAAGACCATGGTCGCCAGGCTTTCCGACCACGCCGCTATCTTGTTCCAGTCGCGGCAGTCCTCGGTTTTGACCTTGCCCGACTTGTCCCTGCGCATGACCCAGCCGAAAAAACCTCCCAGCTTCGATAAGTCGAACGCGCCAGCGAAAACGCCGGTCATGTCCGGCGCCCTTATCCTGACCAGCGGCCTGAGATACGCCTCGGCGGCCGCGCGGTTTTTCGGCGTGTCTTCCTTCATAGTCATGCAGACGCAGAAATAGGCGACGGTTTTTCCGGCAAGGCCGGCGCGGTTCTTCCTTACGAACGCACGCGCCTCGCGCATGAGGAACCCGGCCCGCACCGGGCTTCCCACGACCACTGTGGAATACCGGGAAAGGTCAAGGCCATGGTTGACAATGGAAACATCGGCGCTAATGCCCTTGACGCACAGCGTTTTGGCGATGGCGTTGGCGATGCCGTTCGTTGATCCGGTTCGGGAGGCATAGGCCACGAGTGCGCGGTCAGCCATGGCGGTTCCTTTCAGATGATTCTTCCTGAAAAAGAAATTTTATCGCCAGCATTTCCAGAGGATGCAATAGCGGCGCGAATCCGGTCACCATCGTCGTTGCAGACGCCGGCGCGCTCTGGCCGGACTCACCCGATGCGTTGAGAGCGGATATTTTGTAGTAATACGTTACGCCTGCAACGAGGCCGGTATCGGTAAACGTGTCCGTCGACGCATTCCCGACAAGCGAATAGGCGCCTGTGTCAACGGTGTCCCGGTAAATATTGAACGAGGCGGCGCCGGCAACCGTCGACCAGGTCGTCATGATTGCCGATTTTGAAACGGCCGCGGCGGAAACACCCGACGGCGGTTGACAAATAGTTATTGCGCTTATGGACGGACTTCTTACCGATTCTCCGAAGCGGTTGACCGCGCTTATTTGGTACGTGTGCGTTGATCCCGCGGCAAGGCCCGAATCGATGAACTGGTTTGCTGCAGCAGTGTCGGCGGCAACGGATGCCGCCGTGGAAAAAGAATCGCGGTACACGTTATAGGATGAAGCTGCCGGTACGCTTGGCCATGTCAGTTTTATGCTAGAACTGGAAATCCCCGCGGCGGAAATGTTTGATGGCATTCCCGGAATGGTAAACGAACAGAATACGGAAGACAGGCTCGATTCGCCCGAGCTGTTGAGGGCGCTTAATTGATAGCAATATGTTCCTGAAAAAAGG
This sequence comes from Chitinivibrionales bacterium, assembly GCA_035516255.1. Lineage (NCBI taxonomy): Bacteria > Pseudomonadati > Fibrobacterota > Chitinivibrionia > Chitinivibrionales > Chitinivibrionales bacterium. The sequence continues at coordinate 39,775 of DATJAL010000040.1, forward strand.
TTTGTGTCGCTGAAGCTGTCCGCTGTAACGCTTGCGATCACTGTAAACACTCCTGTGTCAACGGCGCTTCGATAGATATTGTAGGATGATGCGCCTGTCACGCCGGACCATTTGATTATTATTTTAGAGCTGGTTTGTCCGCTGGCCTGCGTGTCAACAGGTGTTGCCGGCACGGTGATCGTGTTTTTAATAAACGACACCCCTGATATCCCGTTATTATTCACCGCCTTTATTTTGTAGAAATACCGTGTCCCGTTTGCAAGCCCGGAATCAACGAGCGTGTCTGTTGTTGCGGTTTCGCTGAACAAAAAAGCCCCGGTGTCGACGGTGTCGCGGTACACGGTGTACGACGCCGCGCCGACTACGGGCGTCCAGGTGACCATGATGCGCGTGGCCAGTGTGCATTTTGCCGCAACCATTCCCGGGATGGCAGTGGTTCCAAGGACCGCCGCGGATTGCCCTGATTCGCCCAGATTGTTCAGCGCGCTTACCTTATAGTAATAGATCGAGCCCGGAACAAGGCCGGTGTCGTTATAAATATTTTTCGTCACCGTATCAACCGCCACGAACATGCCGTTATCGTTTGCGCTTTTAAAAACCCTGTACGATGTCGCATTGATGATGCTGACCCATGAAACGCTTATGGCGGACATGGAAATTCCGGTTGCCGAAACACTGAGGGGCGTCGGCGGGATCGAAGGCCCGGGCGCGGTGGACGGAGCCGCACAGAACATCAGCAGCGCAACGGCCGCAAGGGTAACGAAAAAAATATAGCGGAGGATACGCATGGACATAGACAAATATACTATAAAATAGGAATTGCATAGGTTCTAGTTTTTCAGCCTTGGCTGGACAATGAAGAAATGGTATGATTAATCATTGGGGTATATCTCAATCCAAAAGGGGATCCAATGCGAACATCGCACATTCGCGCCATTGCCGGGCTTGCGTTGCTCTCCGGGCTGCTGTTTGAATGCGGCAACGGCAACAGGGCCGTGGACAACGGGTATGTCCAGAACCCGCTTTCCAATCCGCAAAACGGCCCGCCCGCGGGAAACGCCGACAGTTCCTGCCCGGTCCCGGCTGCGGCCGGGCTCGAGGACGTTTCAAACCCCGACCATGTCATCGGCACCGGCACGCCCGAAAGCTGCACGCCCGAGGCGTTCATTGCGGCCGTGGCCTCGGGCGGGAAAATCGTTTTCAACGGTGGAACGCAGCCGTTCACCATCACGCTTTCCCGGCCCGCAAAGGTATTCAACGATTCCAACCCCAGCATCGTGATTGACGGAGGGGGAATCGTCACCTTGAGCGGCGGCACCGCCACGCGCATCCTGTACATGAACACCTGCGACTCAAACCAGCATTGGACCACCTCACATTGCCAGAACCAGGACAGCCCGCACCTCACGGTGCAGAACCTCACCTTCATCAACGGCAATTCCACGAGCGAGGCCACCTATGACGGCGGCGGCGCCATCTGGGCCCGCGGCGGCAGATTTAAGGTTGTCAACTGCCGTTTTTTCAACAACGTGTGCGGCCGGATAGGCCCGGACGTGGGAGGCGGCGCGATCCGGGTGTTCAGCCAGTACAACAACCTGCCTGTCTACATTGTCAATTCAACGTTCGGCGGCGACAGCGGCTACGGCAACGTGGCGTCAAATGGCGGCGCTATCAGCAGCATCGGCGTGTCGTGGACGCTCATCAACTGCCTGTTCTCGTATAACAAGGCGATCGGCAACGGCGGCAATCCCGCCCAGTCCGGCACGCCCGGCGGCGGCAGCGGCGGCGCGATTTACAACGACGGAAACACCATGACCCTGTCCCTGTGCGGGTGCCGCATCGAGCACAACCAGGTGAACGCGTTCGGGTCCGCGATCTTTTTCGTGACCGACGACCACACGGGAAATATCATCATCCAGAATTCAGTGATACGGAACAACGTCGGCGGGTCGTGGTATCCCTTGCCGGGGATTTCGATGTTCAGCGATACGAGGATTGATACGGTGAATTCGGTGATCGAGTAGAAAAAATAAAGTAAATGAAAAACAAATTAATAAAAATCCTTGTAGTCATTGCGTTGCTTTGCTATTTCCAAATATTCTGGAATATGTTTGCTTATGTTATAGGGGACCTTTTTTGGAATGGTTTGTGGGTTGGTATTTTTATTATGAATTCTAATCGGGATGTGTTATCGTATGAAGGCTGTCTTTTTATTTTTTCAATTATTACTATTGTTCTTTATTGTCGTTTTATCCCAACCAGACGCTGGATAATGAATTTCACCTTGGTATTTTATTTTCAATTATTGCGGATGCCATTTGAATCTAAATTGTTTGAAGTGTTTGCGGGTATGAAACTACCAGGTTCCTTTACAAATCTTAAAACCATAACGGCATACTTTCTTTTAATTGGTTTTGTTTTCGTTATTATGCTTAATTTCTTATTTCACAAATTAAAGCACCGGCTCAAGATCGCCTCTGATAATAAAGGCACATAAAGCCAAAATATGTTTTATGCTGATGGTGACGTTAATGCTATTCAATAATGTTAAACCTGCAGGGTGGCCGGTTTGAACAAATGCTATACAAATAATCCTCTGTACGATACGATTATCCTTGATTGTATTGAATAGTAGGAGGCAACAATGTCCCAGCTCATTCTCTGCGCCTGCAAAAAGAACATCATTGTCTTTGAGGAAAAAAAAACCGGCACGATCTCCAGCCTGTTCATCGAGCAGTACTGCCGCAACCAGCAGCAGGTCGTGAGCAGGAGGAAATGGTCGCATGAGGGGTTCGGCGCGGCGTTCCGAATGGACATGAGGCCCGGCATGGAATTCCAGGAAGTCAATGTCATGCAAAGCGCACGGATAACAGGCATTACGCCGGTTGACGGAGGCGATATCATCTATTCATGCGCGGTGGGCGATTCGAGCGGGCTTTTCCGGTGCCGGCCCGGCGACGACATCGACAACGAGGGGCATGTGCTCCACGACCGCAACGTTCTCTTCGAGGGCGTCACCGCGACTCCCGACGGAAGAATGGCATTCTCAATCCGCAATAAAAACGGGGAATGCAACATCGCGGTGGGCAAAACAGGCAGTTCCCAGTACCGGGAAGTGACCGAAGGCGATTCCATCGACCGGAACCCTGCCTGGGATCCCGCGAATCCCGACCTTATTTATTACGACAGCGCCTCGATAGGGTATGAGAACAACGGAAGGCCGGTCATCGGTCCGCGCGCGATCCTGAAAATCGAACTTTCCAAAGGGGAAATTGAGGAAATATTGGGCGATGACAACCTCGATTATTTCAGCCCGCAGGCGGATTCCGACGGCAACATTTGGTGCATCAGGCGGCCGTACGCAAAATCAAAAACGCCGGTGATGACGTTTTTCGATGTCCTGCTTGTGCCCGTGAGGATCGGAAAAGCGGTGTTCCACGCCATCGAGTTCTTCACCTACCGCAACACCGGCGAGACCCTCACCTCGGCGGGGCCGAACCCGGGAAAAATCCGCACCGCCGCGCCCGAGGATCTTTTTCTTGAAGGCGTGAGGATCGATTCGAAAAAAAACCTGAGGGAAAACAGCAGGGCCGGTGAATTGATACCCGGTATCATCTCCCGGAGCTGGGAACTGGTGCGCATGGACCCAAACGGCGACATTGTCTGCGTGGCGCGGGGCGTGTGCAGCTTTGCGCTGACCGGCAGGGACTCGTTTGTATTTTCCAACGGCCGATACGTATGCAGGTCGGAGCGGGGCAAGGTGGAAAGGATTGGGGAGTGCGGGCCGCCGTGTAGGATTGCGGTGATGTAAAGTTTTTATAAGTAATTTGGCAGGCCCATTCATCACTCAGAAAGGATCGATCATGGCAAGGTTTTGTATTTTATTTCTATGCTTCTTCGGCTCCCTCTCCGCCGGCATTCTCGACACGTACTACGCAAATGGCCTGAGCATCGAGGGTCAGGCCTTTCTCGGCTACGTTGACCGGGTTGTCACCCGCACGGACATCACCACGAACCCCACCGACAAGACCTGGCTGCAGTATTTTGACACCCGCGACAATGACCGGCCGAACTCTTTCAGGCTGGCCATTATGTATAGCAGGCCGGTCCTGAGTTTTCTTTCACTCGAGGCGGGAGCAGCGGTCACCCACACCGACGACGACGAATTCAGCAGGTATTATGATTTGACAAACGAGGTTCTGACCGTCAACTACATTGACCTGCCTGTTTTTGCCGGCGTTTCGCTGTATTATCGTTTCCTTAAAATGTTCGCTGTCTTCGCTTCCCCCGCACTGGAGCTGAACAACCAGTTTTTCAATTACAGCTATCAAGCCACGCCGCCCATGAGCAATGAAATCAATAACGTGCAGGTGAAATACCAGTTCAGCCCCGGATTTGTCGTACGGGGCGGCGCAGAATTCATTCCATGGAAAATATTCGGGATAGCATTGCTATTTACTTACAGGAATTACAGCTCCGAGGCGACGGACATTACGGTGATCAGCAACGAAAAATATAGGGAAAAAATTACCTGTCCGCCATGTGCGCTTGGGCTGAAGGTGTCGTTTTATTTTCAGAAGAAGAGCAGGTAAATTAACACGTTGATTTATTTATTAATGAGTAACGAAATCACTCATTCAACGCTTGATGAATAAAGGAGGCATTCTGAAAACATATTTTACCTCCCTGTTCCAAAATGCCTTTACGCTTTCATGCTTCCTGCTTTGCTTTATAATGGCAGGAACCTGTCTTGCCCAGACCTTCCCTCCGCTCCCCGAAGGAAACACCGGCATTGCCAGCCGCTATCCCAACGATGCGGGCATTGCGGGAGACACGGACGTGATCTTCAGCGACGACTTCGAGAGTTACGCTGACTCGTCGGGTCTTTCCGCAACGTGGAACGGCGGTGTGTATCACAACGTCCGCCTTGCAACCGAAAAAGACCATGTTTTTGCGGGCTCGAAGTCGGTCGAGTTCACGCTGCCGCAGCAGACCATCGAGTGGAGCAATACGGTCGCGCGCGATCTTGACAAAAGCCACGAGCTCACGCTGCTTTTTCTCCGGGCCTATACCAAGTTCGACACGACGTTCGACGTCGTGGGGTCCAGCCACAACGGCATCGGCATGTCGGCGCACTACTTCATCAACGACCAGGCCACGCCGGGGGTTCCCTCCAACGGCTACAACAAGTTCCTGATGGAATTCGAGAGCTGGCGCGGCACTGCTGCCGATACGTCGCCGGGCAGCCTCAATGTTTACATATACCACCCGGGACAGCGCTCGCAGTGGGGCGACCATTTTTTCCCGGACGGCGAGGTGATGCCCAACACGTCGATTCCCTACGATTTCGGCAGCGGCTTTGTGGCGCGGCCCTGGATCACCTGCAAGCTCGGCAGGTGGTATTGCGTCGAGCTCATGGTGAAGGCGAACACGGTCGGCCAGAGCGACGGAAGGGTGGCGTGCTGGCTCGACGGAAAGCTCATCGCGGATTTCCAGAACCTCGTGCTGCGCTATGTTGATTCCCTTAAAATCAACAGGTTCAATCTGTCGCTCCACGCGGGCTCGAACCCCACCCGCCAGACCTATAAATGGTATGACAATGCGGTGGCGGCAAAATCCTACATCGGGCCCATGTCGTCGGCAGGGCCGGTAAAGAACCACTTGAATCCTGCAACAGGATCTTGTCTCCCCTCGGTTTCCGGGACCACGATTTATTTTTCGCTCGCGCAGGCGATTCCGGTCCGCGTGGACATATTCACCATGAGGGGAGCATTGGTCAGAAACCTTGTGGGCGGGACATTTTCAAGCGGCAGCCATGGTACACGCTGGGACGGCCGGAACGGATCAGGCGTTCCGGTCGCGGCTGGCATGTATATCGCAATGATAAGAATTGCTGACAGGACCTGGACTGCTAAAATGTCAATAGCACTGTGATGATATAATCCTTATACGCGGATCATCTACAATCCATTTGTTGCGAGGTAATGAATGTCCAGAAAAACCATTGTCCTTATGGGAATGATCTTGGGATCATGCATTGGCGGCTATCTTCCCACCTTGTTGGGAGCGCACGGCATTTCCGGGTGGTCGCTGCTGGGAAGCACCATAGGCGGAATCGCCGGAATATATGTTTCTTTTAAACTTTCCGGCTAATTCCTGCTTTCTCTCAATGGATGTCCCCTGTTTTCAAATGCGCTAACAAGCTCCCAGTGCCTGGAATACCGGATCAGGTTTTTCGGTTTCCAAATGCAGCCTGCTCACGACCTTGACGCCCACGACCCTTGCCAGTTTTTTCACCAGCTCGATCTCCTCATCCGACATGGGCGGGCATTCCGGGCTTGTCCAGAATTCAAGGTGTTCCAACATGATTTCCCTCGGTCCCATGGTTCTTCCTTTCTATTCTCTGTTTTTATTTCTCTGCGGTCTCTGTGTCTCCGTGGTGAATTTTTTATTCCCCGCAAAACACCTTCACGATGTCGCCGTTTTTCGAATTCACGTTGACTTCCATCTCGACCAGGTTTTTAATGAGCTCGTCGATGTCCTCCGGCTTGATGTTGCTCAAATCGAAATTCATCCCCTTTTCCTTCATGGCGCCGTTGATGTGCTCCATGGCCTGCGGCGGGATGAGCGCGGTAAACCGCATGCCCGCGCGGATGAGCCCGAGCGGCACGCGCACGTCGACGTTGTCCTGCTGGGCGCTCAGCACCTTGACATACATGTATTTGACGTTTTTCGGGGTTTTCGCCTGGACCGCGGCGGTCTCCGGCGTTTGCGCGCCGCTGCTTTTTCCCAGCGCGTCAAGCAGGTCTTCAGCCTCGCTCGCGGAAATTTTCCCGTCGGCGAGCATTTTGAGAATCCGTTTTCTTTCTTCTCCCATAGATACCTCCATTGCTAAAGTATAGTCACATCCACGATTGAATTCTGCCTGGCATTGTTCACTTTTACCGTAAGCCCGCGCATCGCCGAAACAAGCGAAAACACGCACCCCAGAATCGAGAAAAGGTAAATCCTTGCATTGGCAAGACGGAGCACTATCTCGGCGACCACCAGAAACGGCAGCAGCAGAAACAGCAGTACGAGGGCAAAAGGCCACACGATGAACAGCGGCAGCCATATTCTGAGATTGAACCGCTCGCCCGAATGGATTTTCAGATTCATGACGCTTGGTATCATATCAGCTCCTTAGTTTTTCAGCTGCATCTTTGGCCGAAATTTCACCCCGCTCAAGCTGGCCGAGTATTTCCTCCCGTTTGGGCGCCGGCGTTACCTCAACAAACTGCAGTTGGCTTCCTATTTTATTAAGCCGGGCCTTGATGGTGGGGTAACTCACTCCGAAGGCCTGTTCCATTTCCTTTATAGAGCCGTGCGTGCGGATGAAATGAGCAACAAACACTTGGTCCTCATCGGAAAGCCGGGCAAGGGCCGGTAGCTCGAATTCGCCTTGTATTGAAATGCCGGTGTCTTTCATTTTAACCGATGTGACCAAAAATTCCTTTTGGTTGGTAAGGGACGTCAGTTTATACCATTCCGATGCCATTTTCAACCTCCATATTGATTTTCTTAATAAAATATACTCATTAAATTAATTTTGTCAATAGTTATTTTTAATTTTTTAATAAATTTCCTTTATTTTTCTTAACTCATTAAAATTTAATAAGTTATATGATAATTAGGTATAGGTTTTTTTATCGGGAGCCGGCAGATTCGCAAGGTTGATGGTATACAGGGTGACAATTGGTCAAGCTGGATAGATGAGGTGATTAGCATCTATAGTATGTACACAATTTACAGAAGATTTTGACGTGCACCGAAGGTAGAATGGTGACTTTGCAAAGAAGAGGATGATATTCCGCGCCAGGGGCGACCGGAGGAAGAACCGGTGCCGCGGCCGGCCGGCGCCATGATTTTCGCAATAATCTGCCTTGCCCTATTTATCAACATCATGATAAAATTATCAAGTATCTTCTTAGAGAATTTCTTTTCCATATTACTGTTCTCCGGCAAAAAAGATATGCGCATGAAAAAAATATTTTCATCGTTATTCATGCTTTTTTTAACATCCCTTCTATTCGCCTTCAACCATCCTGAAATAAAATGGAAGAGCGTGACCACGAGTCATTTCATTATTCATTACTACGACAAAACAGAGCCAGCGGTCTATGCGACCTGGAAAATAGCCGAGGATGCCTATGCGGGGCTTTCATCACTTTACGAATACGACGAACGCGAAAAAATCAGCATCGCCCTGGCAGACTACGACGACTACTCCAACGGGTTCGCCTCCTGGACGGATGGGAGCATCATGATATGGGTGACGGATGCGCGATTCGATCTGCGGGGCAACAGTACGTGGCTTCGCAACGTGATCACGCACGAGCTTGCCCACATCGTGACGCTCGAGAAGAAATCGCGAACGCAGCTGCTCGATTGGACCTTGGAGCTGGACTACGAATCGCCGTCGGCGAGCGTGTCGCTTGCCGAGCCGTTCGCCACAACGCGATTCTGGCCGGAATGGTTCGCCGAAGGCACGGCGCAGCTCGAAAGCGGCCGGCGCGGCAACGACTGCTGGGATTCGCGGCGGGACATGCTGCTGCTCGACGCCGTGGCAAGCCGCCGCGCATTGACACTCGATGGAATGGGATATTTCAACCACGACGGCATCGGTTCGGAGCTGGTGTACAACCAGGGATATTCTTTTGTCAAGTACATCGAGTCGAAGATCGGCACCGCCGCCTTTGTGCGTCTGTGGAACAGCGGCAGGAACATGACGCTGTTCATGAATACGTTCAAAGCGCTGTTTTTCGACCAGACCGGTTTTTCACTCGACGCCCTGTACCGGCAATGGATGGACAGCCTCGCGACGGCGGCCCGGAAGCGGGTTCCGGCCGACCCGACCCCGGCGGCAACGGTATGGAACAAAGGGTCGTACAATTATCTTCCCAAGGTGTCAAGCGACGGCAAGTGGCGGGGATGGCTCACCAGCGACAAGGACGATTTCAGCAGGACCGACCTGATCGTCGCGCCCAGCGGCGGGACCGGCAACGCCATCACCATTCAATGGGCGCTTGGGTCGTGGGACTTTTCGCCGGACAGCCGGTGTGTTTATTTCCTCAAGCAGCGGGAGCCGTCGGACCACGGTTCGTTTTACAACGACCTGTATGTGCTCGACCTGACAACGAAAAGCGAACGCCGGCTCACGCGCGGCGCCCGGCTGTACGACATCGCGGTTTCGCCTGACAACCAAAAAATCGCATGTGTCCAGTTCCGCAGCGGCGTGTATTCGATTGTGCAGACCGACATGAATGCAAGAAGCTGGGAAACCCTCGTGCAGGGAACGCTGGGCGAACCGTTTATCGGCCTTTCCTTTTCGCCGGTAAAGACCTCCATTGCAAAGCCTGCCGTGAAGGACACTGCCGATTCCACACGGACGAACACGATTTCGGTTAAACACGACTCTGCCGCGCCTGCTGCCGTTCAGCCGGCTGCGCCGTCGCCCCCCGAATACATGCTCGCCACGAGCAAGGTCATCAGCGGCAGGGCGCGCATCTGCATCGTGGGCACCGAAAGCAGAACGATGACGGTGTGCGGCCCGGCATCCGGCCAGCAGGAATATCCGCACTGGGGAAGGGACGGACGCATCTATTTTGACGCGGACTACGACGGCGTGTTCAACATTTATTCCATGAACCCCGACGGAACCGGGCTGCAGCGCCATACGACCGTGTTCGGCGGCATGTTCCAGCCGTTTCTTGACAATAACGGAAAATTGCTGTGCACCCAGTTCGCCCAACAGGCATTTTCGGTTGTGTCGTGCCCTGCCGCCGGCGCGCCCTATGTGCCGCCGGATTCGCAGACGTGCTCGTTTTTCCCCGTGCCCAGGCCTAAAGGCGAGGTAACGATACGAAGCAGGCCGTACGAGGGAAAGCTGCTGCGGCCGGTGCTGGAGCTTCAGAGTTACCTCTCGGTTAAGGACGATGCCGGAACCTTTGCCGAGGCTCTTTCAAAAAACCGGCTTTCTTCGTGGAGCGACACCGCGGGCTTGGAAGCGGGAACGAGCCTTGTCATCAGCCGCTCGGACGCGCTCGGCAGAAAAGACCTTTCGCTCGCGATTTCCGGCCTGGTGATACATCCGGGAATAGAAATAACCGATTCTTCATGGAAAGACACGGCGCGAGCCGGCCACAGTCATGCACTTTTAGCGGCGCCCGATTTCATTGGCGCCGTGAGGGAAGCGCTGGCGCAGGGACGCCGCCCGCAGCACCAGTTTATCGGGGGCAGGGCTTCCACCCTGCTTAACGATGCTCTGTTTGGAAACCATGTTGCTGCCGCTGCGGCCGCGCGCCAGCAAAGCTCGTCCACAGACTCCGGCTCAGGGCCTTCCGTCCAATGGATGCCGGTGCTGGCCCCGGGGATTTCCCTGCAAAACAGCACGCAGGAAATAAGCCTGGAATTTGACGCGCAGGCCATCCTCGAGCTCATGGTGCCTGTGTACCTCTCGGTTGCCGGCGAAGGATTGTGGCAGCTGGCGCGCGACTGGTATGTCGGCGCCTCGCCGCAGGCGCTGGTGTATACCACGGAGTTTGGCAATTCCTCGGTACTGCTTCCCTTCGGATTGATCTGGCTGACCTACAACTACGAGAACACGGACATCGCCTACAACGACGGGGGCGTGACGCGCATGCAAGTTTCGGTGGAACCGGATTTTTTCGGCGTGGCCGATACATCGAGTCCCGGGACCGTGTCCTGGGCCAGGAGATCGTCCGTCACCTATGCGCTCTCGTTCTCCCACGGTTTTCCCATTATGAAATATGCCTCTTTTATCCTGAGCACCGACGACTCGTACACAAAACTTTCGGCGAACGATTTTATCGACACCCGGCGCCTGTTAAAGGGTCTTTCATCGGAGTTCCTGAACCTCGATGCCGGGGCGTCGCTGGTTTTCCCGCTGTGGCGCCAGATCAACGCCGGGCCGCTCTATGCCGACGCGCTCTACGCTGAGATAGGGTATGATTTTTCCGTCTATGCGAACTCCCTGAACCTGGGCGGTCATCTCAAACAGGCCTTTATCGATCCCTTATATTACAACGACCACCTTTATCCCCTGCACCAGATAAGCGTTGGAACGAAGCTCGGGTTTTTCAAGTCGTACACGTTCAGCCGCACGCTGTCGATCAAGGTGCTGTGGGACATGATGCGCAACAATGCGGGATTCAATTTTTCCGTCGGGTTCTGAAAATGAAAGGTCATACGGCTTGAAATTCCTGCTTGTCTATCCGAAGTGGCCCAAGCTCCCGTTCCAGACCGAATTCCACCTCCCGCCGCACGGGCCCGTGGTCATGGCCGCGGCAATCCCGCCGTGGGTCGAGGTGACCTTTGCGGATGAGAATGTTGAGGAGGTGCCGTTTGACGGCGGCTGGGACGTGGTCGGCGTCTCGACGATGCTCACCTGTCAATTGCCTTCCGCCTTTGAAATAGCGGCGCGGTTCAGGATACAAAAGATCCCGGTGATTTTCGGCGGCATCGCCACAATGCTGCATCACGAAGAGGTGAAGAAACACGCCGACAGCGTGTTCCTCGGAGAAGCGGAGGGGCGGCTTGATCAGGTGTTTGACGACATCAACGCCGGCGCTCTCAAGCCCAAATACGATTACCTGCAGAATTTTCCGGACATCGCGCTTGTCGGGCCGGCGCGGCGGTCGATTCTCAGGCATGAAAACTATTCGTACAAGGGCACGGCCATGGTGGATTTGTTCCACGCGTCGCGCGGCTGCAGGTTCAACTGCTTTCCCTGCTGCACGCCGTTTCTCGGCGGCAGGAATTTCAGGCCGAGGCCCATTGCCAGGGTGGTGGAGGAGCTCGCCACCATCGGCAACGACCGTTTGTTCGTGGTTGACAACTCGCTCGCGCAGGACAAGAAATGGGAGCTTGAGCTCTTCACGGCAATGGCGCCGTTCAAAAAGCGCTGGTGCTGCCATCCCATCGAGGACGACGACGACGTGCTCGCAAAAGCGGCCGAGGCGGGCGCGTGGTACGTGTACCAAGCGGTGTTCGACACATCGGATTTCATCCGTAACAGGATCAGGCGCTATAAGCAGTTCGGCATCGGCGTGGAGGGCACCATCATCCTGGGCACCGACGACCACACCGAGGACGGCATCAGGCGGCTCGTGGACTTTCTCGCCGAGGCGGAGCTTGACCTTGCGGAATTCACCGTGCTCACGCCGTTTGCGCACACCCCCATACGCGAAAGCCTCGAGGCCGAGGGAAGGATTTTAACGAATGACTTTTCGCGCTATACCACCGGCGAAGTGGTGTTCAGGCCGAAGCACATGAAGCCGGACAAGCTGCAGGAATTATATGAATATGCGTGGAAGACGTTTTATAAGGATGAGCCGCAGAGATATAAGATGTATAAGCTGTTCAAGCGGATTTTGGATAAGAATTAAATAAATTGGCGGGGGATGTCTCCCCCTGAGAAATCGCAGATTTTAAAATGCGGATTGCGGAATTAAAATCGTCAAACATCAATCTGAAATCCGCGACTGGTAAAACCCTCCAAGAACGTCCGGCTCTTTATTTATTTTGAAATATCATGAATAACGAGGTCTGGATCACCGGCATGGGAATCGTCTCGGCGCTCGGCGCGGGCGTCAAGTCCCACCTTGACGCGCTTGTCAACTCCCGCTCCGGCCTTGCTCCACACTCCTTTTTCGATGGCGAACATAAAACCGACGTCATCTGCGGCATGGTGCCGCATGAAGCGCTTGGGCTTTCCATCGAAGAAAGCGCGGCATCGCGTGCGGACCTGCTCCTCGACATCGCCTGTAAAGAGGCGCTTTCTCAGGCAAAAGTAAACGGCGGGTGCGGTGCGGACGTCATGGTGGGGACAACCGCGGGCAATTTCCACGGCGCGACCCTGTATTACCAGCAGAAGCGTTCGAGAAAGACGCCAGACACGAATCTTGTTTCAGGATTTCTGCCGTGCACGCCGGCCGATTACATTGCCGAAAAAAACAAGATACGCGGCAGGCGCACCACGATTTCGTCCGCGTGCGCCTCTGGCGCGACCGCCATAGGCCGCGCGTTCCGCTCTGTCCGGAACGGCCACGCCTCCATGGTTATGGCGGGCGGCGTGGAAGCGCTGAGCCCTTTTCTCGTGGCGGGCTTCAAATCTCTCATGTTGATTTCCAAGAATCCCTGCAGGCCGTTCGACGCGGGCCGGGACGGGCTCAACCCGGGCGAGGGCGCGGCGCTGATGGTGCTCGAAAGCGCCGCAGCCGCGACCGCACGCGGCGCGCGGCCGCTCGCGGTTGTAAAAGGATTCGGGGAAGCGCTCGAGGCATATCACCAGACGCGCTCAAATCCGGACGGAAGCGGCATCAGCGCCGCGGTTAAAAAGGCCCTGGCGCAGGCGGCTTTTCAGCCGGCGGGCGTTGATCATGTCCATCTCCACGGCACGGCAACGGTGTTCAACGACCTTTCCGAATACAATGCCTTGAAGACCATATTCGGCGGCCGTTGCAGCGAAGTGCCGGTGTGCTCCACCAAATCCATGACCGGCCACACCCTGGGCGCGGCCGGCGCCATTGCCGCCGTGTTTGCTGTGTTGTCAATATTAAACGGCATCGTTCCGGCGACCCTGTTTCACGAAATCCTTGATCCGCAATTCAACGGCCTTTCCGTCGCCAAGAAACCGTTTGCGGCCGAACTTAAAAACGTTTTAACAGCATCGCTCGGGTTCGGCGGAGAGGTCGCGAGCTTGCTTTTAGGGAAGGCCCAATGATGCAGAACGCCCTCGGCATCACCAGCGTCGGCGTAATTCTTCCCGCAGGCACAGGGCTTGCGGCGTTGCGGCCGGCGCAGCCGGCATCATCAGGCCGGGTGATGCTGGTGCTGCAGGTCCCGGCAATAGAGGGAATTTCAAAAAACGACATGCGCCGTATGTCCAAGCTCACCCGGTTTTCTCTGTTTGCCGGCCGGCAGGCAGCAAAAGCCGCAGATTTTTCTCCCGCGGCCGCAGGACTTTTTGTGGGACTGACGCACGGCTCGACGTCGCACCTTGCCGAGTTCCATGATTATCTTTTCGATTACGGGCCCGACAAGGCCTCGCCCAACAGCTTTTCAAACGGCGTGACCAACGCGTCGCTGTCGAACGTTTCCGCATTTCTCAAGCTCACCGCCGGCGGCACAACGATCCTCGGTTACGAAAACAACGGGCTTGACGTGCTCAACTGCTGCTGCCAAAACCTTTCGGATGGTGAATACAACGTCTGCCTTGCCGGATCGTCCGAGGAATATTCGGAGGTGGTGCACGGCGCGTATCGCGCCTGCGGCTGGTTCGGCGAAAAAGCGCCTGCGTACCTGCCGTGGCCCCGGGAGAATGGAGAGGGCGTAGGGATCGGAATATCGGAAGGCGGCGCGTTTTTCGTTCTTGAGCCGTTGTCACGATACATCGGCAGGAAACCGCTTTGCAGTTTCTCTCCTGTCAATATTGAAGAATTTCAAGGCGGGGCGGACGTCGTTATTTCCGGTGCCGGCGCCGGCATGCAGGATGTTCACGAGCTCCGGCTCCTCGAGCGTCTCGGAAAGAAAAATGCCGGAAAAAAGCCGGCGCTGCTTTTTTCAAAGCCCGTTTTCGGCGAGACCTTCGGTCTGGGCGCGATGCTGTCGTGCCTTATGGCATGCGATATCGTGGCGAGCAGCGCGGTGTATCCTCAGTTTCCCGTTCACCCGTCATTGAAGAATTTTTATGATGAGCAGCAGCGCGGGCCTGCGCAATCGGTTCTGGTGGCGGCGGCGGGAAGAAACGGGCAGACAAGCGCGGGAATGATTTATTCTGCATAGCATGGTATTCATCATGAAAAGAAAATCAAACATCGGATTTCTTGTGCTGCGGCTTAAAAACGCCGCAGCCGACAAAAAGCTTTGCGAACCGTCAAGCAACGGCCGGAAAGTTCTTGTCAGCAAGATATATCCTGACGAGGAAAAATCTGCCAGTGAGCGTGTTTGGAAATCAACCGTCGTTCCAGAAAAAACGCCGGTCGTTGAAACAGGAATAGGCGGGCTAGAGGTTTCAACGTTTTCCGAGAAAGCAAAACAGACGCGACATAAACACCTTCGTGCTACGGAATGTTACACCGTGCTGAAAGGTGCAATGACGATAAGGCTCGATAACGGCCCGCCCGTGGTCCTTCACGCCGGCGATGAAATTATTGTGTTTCCACGGACTATCCATGAAATATTGCGTAAGAGGAAATTCCTGACAAGAGTGCATTCTGTCAACACGCACGGAAAAGACGACAAGTACGTCGAGAGGAACGGGCGGTGGAAAAAGGGCCCTTGGAGCGCTACGGTTTCAAAGACGAGATAAAGGTCCGTTTGGATTCTTTAATCCCTTCAAATGTTTAATTCCCGGTCGTCGAGTAGTCTGCGACGCAGACGCATCGAGACGACATCCTATAATCGTTCCGTAGGCCATATGTTCTGGTCTCGATACGCCAGTTTCACCGACTACTCAACGGGCGTTTTATCTTTCATTTGACCGCGCCATAATTTTTTGCGCTTTTTGCACAGACTTTAATGGTTATATCATCAAGTATATATTTTTAAAAGTCCGGTGGAAAATTCTCGTCCAAAACGATAAAATTTATTACTCAAGAGCCATGCAAAACAAAAACCAGTGGGGCCTTGTTTTTTACCTGTGCGCGGTCGCGTTTACCGGCGCCTGCGTGGCCGTGGCGCTCAATAATCCGTACAGCCACCATAAAAACCTCTATACTACCCTATTGCCCGCCATCGGACTGGCGTTTTCATTGACCGCGTTTTTCGCAGGCCATTTTTCCTATCCGCGCGTCCAGAACATCAAGGTCTATCTTGCCGGATACATCACCGGACTTTTCGGCATCGCCTACTTTGCGCTGTACAAATTTTTCTGGGCCCTGCCCGTACTTCCGCGCGCGGGGAACGGCTTTGTGGTTTTTTTGTACCTGCTCATGCTCGTGAACGGCGCAGGCATCTTGTTTCTCTCCTCGGCGTACAAGTACCGCCTGGTGCGCCAGATCACCCTGAGCGTCATCACGGTGGAAAGCGTGCTGGTGCTTGTCGCGCGGCTGTCCCCGCAAGCAACACAATGGGCGCGCGGCCTTGACCCCGACAGCATGTGGGACCCAGTATTTTTTACAGGAATGCTTCTGTTTGCGCTTGTCGCGGCGCTGAGCTGGTTCAAGGTCAGGAATGATTTTTACCTGGGTGGCCTGCTTGCGGGATGGGCATTTTTCTTCGCGCCGGCCTGGGCGTCGCGGGTGTGGTTTCACGGTGTCAACCCCGTGGAAACCGCGCTGTTCTCCATGATGCCGGTGTATCTCACCGCGAGCGTCATCATCCACTGGTTCCTGCGTATGGAGCACCGCGTTCAATACGATCCGCTCCTGCACATTTACAATAGGGATTTCTGCAGCAAGATCATCTCTGAGCAGAGCAACATCAACACGGCGCCGCCGTTCACGGTTGCCATGCTCGACCTCGACCATTTCAAAAACGTCAACGACACCTACGGCCACCAGGCGGGCGACGTGGTGCTGTACTCCGTGGCCCAGGCCATCCAGCGCGAGGTAGTGCCCAACGACACGGTGTGCCGCTACGGCGGCGAGGAGATCGTGGTCTTCTTTTCGCAGAAAAGCTTGAAAGACGTTGTGCCGGTCGTTGAAAAGCTGCGCGCGGCCATCCAGAAAATGAAAATAAAAACGCGGAAAAAGACGCTGAGCGTCACCGTTTCGTGCGGCGTTTCCACCCGCGAAGACGCCGCCCAGTCCATCATCGACGTGATCCACGCGGCAGACAAGGCCCTTTACAAGGCAAAAAAAGAGGGCCGCAACCAGGTGCGTTCCGCAAAAACCCCGCTCGAACAGCCCAGGGAAAAGTAAAAAAACACCGGTTTCTTGACGTAGATCAAGGATGAAATCCCTGTCGCGCGGTATATTCATGGTGACACGCACGTAAGGAGAATTGCATGAAACGCACCATCATCACCATTGACCGGGAAAAATGCAACGGCTGCGGCGCCTGCATTCCCAACTGCCCGGAGGGCGCCATGCAGATCGTGGACGGCAAGGCGCGGCTCATCAGTGATTTGTTCTGCGACGGTCTCGGCGCATGCATCGGCCATTGCCCGCAGGGCGCCATGGCAACCGAGGAGCGCGAGGCAGAATCATACGACGGGAAAAAGGTAATGGACAATATCGTCGGGCAGGGAGACAACGTGATCGCGGCGCATCTTGAACATCTAAAATGCCACAACCAGACCCGCTATTATAACGAAGCCGTGGAATATCTCAAGGAAAATCATATAACCATTCCTGACAAAAAGGAGGCACCTATGCACGAGCGCGGAGGGTGCCCCGGAGCGGCAACGAGGACGATTACCAAAAATCAATCTGTCGCGCCGGAAAACGGGGGCAAACGGCAGTCCGCGCTGACGCACTGGCCGGTGCAGTTGCACCTGATTTCGCCCGTGGCGCCGGCCTACCGGGGCGCCGACGTGGTGTTGTCGGCCGATTGCGTTGCGTACGCCTACGGTGATTTCCACAAGGACTGGCTCAGGGGAAAGGCGCTTTCCATCGCCTGCCCAAAACTCGACGAGGGACAGGAGGCGTATGCCGAGAAAATAACGGCGCTCATTGACAATGCAAAAATCAACACGCTCACCGTGCTCACCATGGAGGTACCCTGCTGCCGGGGGCTTCTGGGTCTGGCGCAGGAGGCGGTGAAAAAGGCGTCGAGGAAAATCCCGATCAAGTCCGTGGTCATTTCCCTGGAAGGTGAAAAACTGTCCGAGGAATGGGTGTGACATGACGTCGCGGTGCCCCGGATCGGACAACATGCGCACGCCCACGCTCGCGGTGAGCAGATGCCCCGCGTGCGGGGGGGAGGTTGAAGTGTTTTCCTCAGACGCGATGATTAAATGCGCGGCATGCGGATGGAGTTCGGAGAATTCGATGCAGTCGTGCTATAATTGGTGCAGGTATGCCAAGGAATGCAGAGAGGAAGGCAGGAAAAGATAATATTTTTTGTGGGGGAAGTTCAGGCTGTTTCATAACTGCCTAAGAAATCATGGCGCCTGCCAGTCACGGCACCGGTTCTCCCTCCGGTCGCCCCTGGCGCAAGATATAGTTGTTGTCTAAGCACAGAAAGATGTTGTTGATGAGATGGTTTTTCCTTTTAACAAGCCGAATAATAATTTTTATGCTGGCCTTTCATTTATCGTTGAATTATTTATTTTCAATAATAAATAATTAAAGGGGTTTTCCATGAAAGCCACGGTAAAAGCCGACGTGTGCATCGGGTGCGGACTGTGCGTGGACACCTGCCCGGAAGTGTTTGTCATGGACGACGAGACGAATGTCGCCAAGGCAAAGGTCGACCGGGTGCCTGCGGAGCTCAAGGACAAATGCAAGGAAGCCGCTACAGACTGCCCGGTGGAGGCGATTGTGGTGGAAGAATAACGGAGAGTTGACGAGTTGAAGCGTTGACGGGATGACGCGTTAAAAAGTAATCACGATAAATTTTCAGATTAATGGAATGACTGACCTGCCAATGAATCCCACGGCGAGCCCATTAACTTATTAACCCATGAACCCATCTTCCCATTTTCTTTTTTACTCCTCCCGCATCGAAAACGGAACGGCGTTTCTCGACAAAGAGGAATCACGTCATGTTTTTTCCGCGCTTCGCACGTCCGCCGACGATCCGATCATGATCACCGATGGCAGAGGCGCGATTTACGAATGCGCCATTCAGGAGAAAACAGCGGAAGGCGCCACGTGTGCCGTGATAAAAAAAGTTCCGTCCTCCGCGCCGAAAAAAAAGATTTCCCTCGTTGTCGGGCTTCCGGAAAAAGAGGCGTTTGGGGAACTGTGCGGGAATCTTGCGTCTCTCGGAACTTCAGAAATAATTCCAGTGGAATGTGAGTTTTGCCAGGGCCGCTGGTGGAAGGGATGGGAGACACAATCCGTGCGCATCGTGAAAAAAATGATCGCCGGTATCAAGCAGGCGAAAAGCGCATGGCTGCCGGATTGCAAACCGCCTGAAAAATTGCCAGCGGCGCTTGAAGGATGCAAAGGGTCGCTCATGCTTTTGGCGGACGAAAATGGTGCGCCGTTTGTGGATGTAGTTGACAGGACAAAAAACGCTGCAGCTTTCTCCTGCATTATCGGTCCGCCCGGCGGCTTTTCGCAGAAGGAAATTGAGTCGTTGAAGGCATCAGGCGCAGTTTCTGTTTCATTGTCGAAGAACAGGTTGAGGACGGAGCTGGCAGCTACATTACTTTGTGGAATGGTCGCGGCAATTCAATAATAGTTCCTCGTGAAGAGTCCTGCTTGACATGATGCAATAATCCCGATGGGAGTCGCAAAAGCATCTTTACTATTCAGAAGTTTGCCGACGCGGTGGGCAGGACTGGAGCTTGGTCCCGACCAAAGGGAGGAAATAGACCCGCCGGAGCGGGGTGCTGCCCGGCGCACCGCGAAGCGGCCTCGCGCCGTGGCAGCCCGAGCCGAAGGACGACGACCCTTGTGACCCTTGGAAATCCCTGACGAGGGAGAAGCACCCGAAGGGGTGGACCGGAAGGACGGCCGACCCCGCTTGCAGGGGCGAAAAATTTTTCGCTCCTACGAACGGGGGAACGCCCAAATTATTCTAAAACTACTTAAACGCAAAATAAATCCCCAGCCACGTCACGTTCCCGTAATGTGTCTCGGTGTACCGTACCGCATTCAGCGGATAGTCCTCCTCGATTTTCCACGACACAGGATAAAGGTACCTGAATGTTGACATAAGGCCGATGCCGATGCCGCTGTTGATCGCGATGTTGAGCCCCAAGCCCGCGCTGCCGCTCACGGACCAGCTCACCTCGTTGACATAACTGCGGTCGGTGAAGATCACCTCCTGGCCCGGCTGGTCCAGAAGAAAGGTGCGCTCGTTGACCCACACGGCATTGACGCCGGCGCTCAGGACAAGAAACGGCGTCACGCGGCTTTTGAACGGGAGCAGGCCGCAGAGCAGGGCCGGCTCCAGCGCGGCGTGATAATAATAGTATTTGTCAAGCGCCGGCTTTGAAGTATAGAGGGTGTCGTCGGTGACGTTGCCCGCGTCGATGCACAGGCCGGCCTGGAAGCGCAGAAAGTTGCCGAGCGGCAGCCGGACGCCGCCGGTAAGGCCCCACGTCAAGAGATTTGCGCGGGCAACCGCAACGCTTTTCTGTACGCTTTCGAAGTCCATAAATCCGGCGCGCCTGCCGTAGGTGAGGAACGGGCCGACAAAATAATCCCCTTTGGACTTTTGGATCTCCTCGGGCTGGTCCCAGGACATGGCGGGTAAACTAAGGACAAGGAGAAGTAGATGTACATGAATGATTTTCATCATTTCGTCATCAATGGGAAAAGATACACATCATTGGATGGACCCGCAAATCTGTTTCAATCCAAAATCAGGGATTTCTCGCAATCGCGTCTTTATTAAAGCGTTTTCAAAAGATCCCGGCGAAGGAAGATTATGTCCGGTCAAGGTCATATAATCTGAGTATCGTTCCTTAAGCGTACTTATAATATCTTTTTCCGATGATTTGCCATTTTCCAAATTAATTGCAAGGTTCCATGCTTCAATGAGCAACGGCTTGAGTTTGGTCCTGATGCGAACTTGGGCAATGGATGAATAAAAATATTGCATGCGGTTGATATAGGAAAATAATCCGTTGCATGACTAAAATATAGTTTGCGAAGTTTTTGCACGGTATTAATGGTAGAACCAATCCCAGTAGTGCGGGACTTTGTGCTTTATCATGCTAAACTATTGATGCACTGCACCATTTGAGGTATTTTTCCTTTACGGCAAGAAGCATCACCGCGAGGACGAAAAATTTTATGAACCAGTTCAAACAATATTTCAGAATGCTCGGGTATCTCAAACCCTATATCACCATGCTCGTTCTCACCGTGGTGCTTTCGCTGCTCGTGGTGACGTTCGAGTCGCTGTCGCTCTGGTTCATAGGCCCCCTGAGCAATGCGATTTTCAAGCCCGAGACCTTT
Source organism: Chitinivibrionales bacterium (assembly GCA_035516255.1). Classification (NCBI taxonomy): domain Bacteria; kingdom Pseudomonadati; phylum Fibrobacterota; class Chitinivibrionia; order Chitinivibrionales; species Chitinivibrionales bacterium. Next base: position 60,855 of record DATJAL010000040.1, read on the forward strand.
TCCATTGTCAAACCAGAGTTTTCCATCAGCCACATCAACGACTCGCTTAAATATTGGACCTATCTCCTTGTCAAGAGGGATAGCGTGTTTGACACCCTCAAGATCGTCTGTTTGTACCTGGTGCTGTTTTTTTTCGCGAAAAACGTATTTGCGTATTCCAAGGGGCTTGTCACCGGCAATCTGAACTATGTGGTCACCCGCGATATGCGCAACCACCTCTACTCCCACGCCCTGGTGCTGCCGGTCACCTATTACGACCGCAACCGGTCGGGCAATATCATCTCGCTCATGTTCAACGACATCGCGGTGATCAACAATTCCATGATGGGGACGTTTGAAAAAATCGTCACCGACCCGCTGCGGCTGGTTTTCTTCATTTCCATCCTGGTCATCCTCAGCCCGAAGCTCACGCTTTTTGTTTTCCTCATTTATCCCGTTCTCGGGTTTTGCCTGACGCAGATCGGGCGCACGGTGCGGCGCAGGAGCCGGCGGTCGCTCGAAAGCGTGTCGGGCCTGTCCTCGATCATGAACGAGATCGTGAACGGCATCCGTGTTGTCAAGATGTTCAACATGAACGAGGCCGAGGAAAAGAAGTTCAAGGCCGAAAACCAGTATTTCACCAGAGCGAGCTTCCGCGCGCAAATTTTCAACGCGCTGTCGAGCCCGCTTGTCGAGACGCTCGGTATCGTCATGGTGGCGGGGCTGCTGTGGTTTGGCGGCAGGGACGTGCTTATGGGAAAGAACTTCACCTCGGCGGACTTCATCACCTATATGGCGTTCCTGTTCATCATGTTCCAGCCGCTTAAGTCGCTTTCGCAAGTGAACAACGCCATCCAGACCGGGCTTGCCGCCGCCGGCCGGGTGTTCGCCCTCATCGACACGCCGCCCGAAAAGCTCTCGAGCGTTTCGTCAAGCGCCGTTCCGCGTTTTGAAAACGACATACGTTTTTCCAACGTCCGCTTCACCTATCCCGGGTGCGAGGAGGAGGTCATCAAAGACGTGAGCTTTTCCGTGAAGAAGGGCCAGGTGGTGGCGCTCGTGGGGTCGAGCGGCAGCGGCAAAACCACCATCCTCGACCTGCTGCCGCGGTTCTACGACATTACCAGCGGCTCCATCACGATCGATGGAGTTGACACAAGAGAATTCGACCTCGTGGGGCTGCGCAGCCTGTTCGGCATCGTGTCGCAGGAGACCGTGCTGTTCAACGACACCGTGGAGAACAACATCGCCTACGGTATCGCCGGCGCGCCGCAGGAGAAGGTGATCGAGGCGGCCAGGGCCGCGCAGGCGTGGGAGTTCATCGAGAAGATGCCCAAGGGGCTCGCCACCGTGATCGGCGAGCGCGGCGTGATGCTTTCTGGAGGCCAGCGCCAGCGGCTCTCCATCGCGCGGGCCCTACTCAAGAACCCGGCAATCCTCATCCTCGACGAGGCCACGTCGGCGCTCGACACCGAGTCGGAGCGGCTCGTGCAGGGCGCCATCAACAACCTCATGAAGAACCGCACCGCGCTCGTGGTGGCGCACCGGCTCTCCACCATCGCGGCGGCGGACCGGATCGTGGTGATGGAGGAGGGGCGGCTCACCGAACAGGGCACGCACGGCGAGCTGATGAAGCTTAACAAGCGGTACAAATACCTGCACCAGATCCAATATTCTCAAGAAACGGCATAGCAGTCATGCTTGCTGCGGTTCCACCCTCGTCATCATCGGCCGGTCTGACAAGGTGAAGAAATATTTTTAGGGGATTTGACATGCGATGCGCTTTACAACGGACAATGCTGAATGCCAATACGGTTTTTTTCAATGAATGGACGATTGGCGAAATCGCGGCGGCGAAGGCGCCTATTCCCCAATAAGCGCAAAATGCAATGGCATCGAATCTTCATATGCTAATCTTCTCCAAGGACCGGGCCTGCCAGCTCGACTCCCTGCTGCGCAGCATACGGGATCATTTTAAAACGGCATATGCATCAATCACGGTGTTGTATAAGGCGACGGGTTCGGAATTTGAAAAAGGGTATGACGTGGTGAAAAGAAATCCGGCAATCGAAAAGCAATCGTGGATTGCCGAAAAGTCATTTCAAAACGATGTAAGGGCGATCTGCGGCAACCTTGATACGGAATCGTTGGTCATGTTCCTGGTGGATGATGACATAATGTTCAGACCGTGCGCAATTGACAATGTGCTCAATGCATTTTCCGATGAGCACCTTTTCATCAGTCTGCGCGCGAGCAGAACATACGCGGGCGACACGCCGCCGGAATTCATCATCCACGGGCCCTATCTTGAATGGAAATGGAATTATTCAAAGCGCAGGTGGGTGACGTGGAATTATCCCTTCAGCGTTGACGGCAACATCTACCACGTGAAACATATCCAGAAAATCATAAAGAAAATCGTGTTTGAAGCGCCGAACTCATTTGAAGGCAGGATGCACACCCATCGCCACCACTGGTGGGTGAAGCGGATAAAAAAGGCGCTGGCGCCGATTGGCGCATCGGTGTTCAACAATCCGCTCAATAGGGTGCAGGCGGAGAGCAAGACCTGGCACGGCGACGTTTCGGCCGAATCGCTCAACGCCGCGTTTCTGTCGGGCATGCGCATCGACAACAGCGCTTTGTACCGAGCGACGCCCGGCGCCACGCATTTCGGCATGGGAATAACGTTTGTCAAGGAACAGGAATAACGGGCATGAAGGCGCTTAACCGGTTCCGCCAGAAATATCTCCCGAACACGCTGGTGCGCGTGGCGCGGAAGCCGCTTGACTATTACGTGTCCCTGCTGGCCTCGGGCACGCCGTTTTCGTTTTCGCGGTTCGGCGACGGCGAATGGAACGCGATGCTGGGGCGGCCGGGCGAAAACTGCGACGGCCACGCGTTTTTCCCCGAGCTCGGCAGGGACCTGCGCGACGCGCTCGTTGCGCGGCCGGCCTATCTGTGCGGCATGCAGTACCGCGCCATCCGTGACATGGGAACCGACATCAAGAGGTTCCTTGATTCGCATAAGGTAACTGTGGCGTGGCAGGACGCCGACGTGTTCCATTACGCGAACAACGACGGAACGCTGTTCCCGCTTGTTAAGCAATTGCGCGCCATGAAGGTGGCGGTGGTGGGCCCGCCGCATCTGAGCGCCATGAGCGACAGTGTTTTTCCTTACGATCATTTCATTGAAATACCGCTCAAGAACTGCTACCTGAACAGGGACGACATCGAGCGGCGGATAGGGTCCTATTACGAATCGTCGGGCCCGGCCGTGATCGCATTTTCGGCATCCATGACCACGAACGTGCTTATCCACCGGCTGTATCCGCTCATGGGAAAAACGTCATGGCTCATCGATTTCGGATCGCTGTGGGACGTGTATGTGGGCGTCAAGTCGCGCGGCGGCTATGCGTCGGAGGACTGGACGCTCCGCATAAAAAAGAACCTGGGTTTAGCATGACATTTGAGAACATGGACACTCGTGAAGGAAAAAATACCGCCGGGGTCCCGCTGGTGTCGGTGATCATTGCCGTGTATAACAAGCCTGAATTCCTTGAAAAGGTATTTCTGTCTCTTGTCAACCAGACGTTTTCCAATTTTGAGATCCTTGTCGCGGACGACGGCTCGGGCCCGGAAATCGCGGAATGCATCGCGCGATACGCGCGTAAGTTCGTCCGTCCGGTCCGCCATGTGCGGCACGGCCACGACGGATTCCGCAAGACCGTGATCGCCAACAAGGCCGCAGGCGCGGCCACTGCGGAGTACCTGGTGTTCATCGACGGCGACTGCGTTCTGCACAAGAAGTTTCTCCAAAGCCATTTTCGCCACCGGGCGCGGCGCACCGCGCTCGGCGGCAGAAGGGTCATGCTTGACAAATGGATTACCGAAACGATGACCAACGAAGATGTTTCGACGGGCAGGTTTGAAAAACCGTGGTTCTGGTGGAACCACTGCGAACGTGGCGACCGCAAGCACGGCCTTCATGTGCCGGGACTGTTTGCGCTGTCGAACCTGGGGAAAAAGGGCTATTCTTTTTACGGCAGCAATTATTCACTATACAAAGAGGATTTCTGCGCGGTCAACGGGTACGACGAATCGATCGTGGGGCGCGGCATCGAGGACGACAACCTGCGGGAGCGGCTCAAGCTGAATGGCGTGGCCGTCAGGTCGGTCACCCGGGAGGCGGTGCAGTTTCATCTGTTCCATGAGTCGGCGCCCGTTCCCCATTCCAAAGAAGCGATCGATAAATACTGTTTTCCGCAACAGGCATGGGCGGACAAGGGGATTGCGGCCAGGGAGGGGATGACTGCATGAAGAAGCTTTCCATCGTCACCGCGGTGCACAACCAGCTCGAATACAGCAGGCTGTTTTTCGAGTCGCTCAAGCGCCACACCGTTCACCCCTTCGAGCTCATCATCATCGACAACGCATCGCACGACGGGTCCGCGGAATTCTTCGAGCATGCCGGCGCAACGGTGCTGCGCAACAAGAAGAACCTCTGCTACGCCTGCGCGCAGAACCAGGGCCTGCAGCACGCGTCGGCCGAGTTCGTCGCGTTCCTCAACAACGACATCTGCCTCTCCAACGCGTGGGACAAGACGCTCATCGAATACCTTGACGAATACAAACTCGACGCGATATCCCCGTGCGGTATCGAGACCATGGAGTCGGAGAGCGCAACGCGGCGCGCCATGCGGCGGTGGCGCAGGATCAACGCGCTGCAGCGGCTGCGCGCCGCCGCGGGCATCCGCTACACGGCGCACGACCTCGCCCGGCTTGTGCGGCTCATGTACGGCAGCTGGGACAGGTTCACGGAAAAAAGGCGCAGGGAGTTCACCCGGTTCCTGTATCCGGGCATTTCGGGGAACGCAGTGGTGGCCAGGAGGGCCCTCTTCGAAAAACTAGGGCCGTGGAACACGGAGGTCAGCGCGCCCGACTGGGACCTGCAGCTCCGGCTTGTAAAGGCACAATCGGAAACCGGCGCCGCCCGGCAGTGCATGATCGCGGGCGACGTTTTCGTGCACCACTTCATACGCGCCACGTTCAGGGCGTCGCCCGCCCCGCACGGCTGCCTGCACGCCTGCACCGACATCACCGGACACTACGCCAAAAAAGACCTCGTCTATCTGCGACGGCCCGCAGTGTCGGTGATCATCGCGGTACACAACAGGCCCGATTTCCTCGAAAAGGTGTTCGCGAGCCTCGCGAACCAGACCGTACGCGATTTCGAGGTCGTGGTCGCGGACGACGGCTCCGGCCCGGAGATAGCCGCGCTTGTCAAGCAATGGCAGGGGCGCTTCGGCCATCCCGTGGGCCATGTGCGCCAGGAGCACCGCGGCTTCAGAAAGACCATCATCGCCAACCGGGCCGTGGCGGCCTCGCGCAGCGACTACCTCTGCTTCATCGACGGCGATTCGGTGCTGCACCACAGGTTCCTCGAGAGCCACCTCGTGAACCGCCGGGTGCACGCGGTTCTGTCGGGCAGGCGCGTGATGCTGCCGCGGGCGCTCACCGAATCCCTGACCCTCGCGGACATCACCGGCAGGCGCGTGGAGAAGCTTTCGTTTCTGCGCAGGCGCGTCGAGGACGGCAGCATCAAATACGCGGTGCGCCTGCCCGGGCTGCCCAGGGCGGAAAACCTTTTCGGCAAGGAATACTGGATCCTCGGAAGCAATTTCTCTGTTTACAAAGGCGACTATTACGCCGTCAACGGCTACGACGAGACCCTCACGGGCCGGGGGCTCGAGGACAACAACCTGTGCGCCCGCTTCAAGCGCCGGGGGCTCCACGTGAGAACCATCACGCGCGAGGCCATCCAGTACCATCTGTTCCATTCTTCGGAGCCCATTCCGCACGACAGGGCCGCGATTCAGAAGTACGGCCATCCGGATCATTATTGGGCCGAAAAGGGAATCGTGCAATAAATTGAAGAAAGTAAATTGTTGATTGCGGCATTAACGGGCTCAAAAATTATATTGATAACATCATAGGAAGGGGTTTTTATGCTTAAACATTGTTCAATCGCAGCAACAATCATCGCATGCCTTGTTTTTTCAACGGGCGCTTTTGCAGCGGACTGGGCGACGAGCGCGGGGAGCTGCTACGCCGCCGGCGACAAATACCTTGACGTGGGAATACCGATTCCCATGTACCCGGCCGGCGTGCACGCCGCGTTCGACTACGCGTTCCACGACGCGATTTCCGGCGGCGGCGGCATCGGGTTCAGGTATTATTACGGATGGTCTTCGTGGTACTACAATTCATTTTATCTCACCTTTCTGGGCAGGGCCGCGTTCCACCCGTTCAACTTGAAAGTGCTCGAAGACAAGATCAAAGTCCGCGACAAGCTCGATGTGTATGTGGGCCCCTGCTTCTGGGTGGCGCCGTCGCTCAACGGGTACGTACCCGACTGGGGCGTGCGCGAATTCATCGGCCTGCGCTGGCATTTTTCACCCAAGTTCTGCCTGTTCGTGGAAGACTGCGGCGGGTTCGGGTTCCTTGACGGAGGGATAACGTTTAAATTTTAATTGATAGATTTTATTTAATGGGAGGGCGCAGGTGGTTCACCTGCGCTTTTTATTTCATCATCCATAATTTTTCAAACATCCTTCAATAAGATATAATTCTTATACCCTCCGACCTGCCTACCGCCGAAAAACGTTTTTTCAATCCAGGTGAGGATGCGGTGCTTAAGGCTTTTTCGCGGGCCCGTGGACTTTCCCTTGTTGTAAAGTAATTCCTTCCAGTCCATTTCGCTGATCCTTTTTTCCATGACCTTGGGCTGTGTTCCTTTGTAAACGGCGAGTTTTTCCATGGGGCCGAAATCGAACTGCGCCGGCCGGTGCCCGAACATCTTTCTCGCCTCGGCTTCGCCGTGATAGGTGGTTTCGATTTCCGCGTTGCGTCGCTGCATGAGGCGCGGGTGGCGAACGTACCCGTAGTGGAACATTTCGGCATTGGCGAGCGCGACGCGGAGTTTTTTTTCCCCGCGCCTGAACGACTGCGCGTCGCCGAACGACTGCGCGCCGATGTTGTTCCGTACGATGCGTATTTCGTACGGGTACCAGCCGTGGCTGTTTTGAAAATGCGTGTAGTCGCCCCAGAAGTGCTTGTAGGAAAACAACAGGCCCTCAACGCGGCCGTCGCCGAGGAGCCGCTCGCAGCGCGTTCGCACGATGTCAAGATAGCGCTCGTGGAGCACCTCGTCGGCCTGGAGATAGAAGCACCAGTCGCCCGTGCACTGGGAAAGCGCGATGTTGGTCTGCTGGCTGTAAACAGCGCCTTTGAGCGTATCGCGGTCGGTCCATACGGTGTCGATGATGCGAACCTTGGACGAGCCCACGGCGGCAACGATGTCGCGGGTGCGGTCGCCCGCGTCGCCCGCGCCGATCGCGATCACGAATTCATCGCACACGGGAAGGATCGATGCAATGGATTCGGCAATGGGATAGCCGAGTTTGTCGGCGTTGCGTGCGAAGGAAAAGCCGGACAGTTTCATATCTTTGGAATAAGGGCGCCTGAATGCCGCCGTTCGAGCAGTTTGACGTATTTGACAAAAGGGTACATGGCGGAGAAAAGCGCCCAGACAAATCCCGCATAGCCGTCGAGAATGCAGCCTTTGATTAAATAAATTTTGATAAAGGTGAGGGGGAACCTGGCGATCGCGCCGAGCGCTGAGACCGTTTTCTCTTTTTCCAAAAGCGATTGCGCTGCGGCAGTGGTGTATTTGTTGAATTTTTCAAAATAATCGCTGATGCTGCCGTAACTGTAATGGAGGAGCTGGCCTTTGAGGGAACCGGTTTTTCCTGGCAGGCATACCTTTTCATGGACTTTTTCGTCATCAAAAGTTCCGGCGTTTCTGTTGAACAACCGGAGCTGTTTTTTCTTGTATTCACCGCCAAACCGCAGGAGCCTGCCCAGGAAAACGAGCGACCGCGGAATATAATAGCCCTGCGCAGCAGGCGATCCAGCCGAAAACAGCGAAACGATTTCCTGTTTCAATTCCTCTGATACCACTTCGTCAGCGTCAATGGAAAACACCCAGTCGTTGCCCGCTACAGAGACCGCAAACCGCTTGTACGGGCCGAAACCGTCAAAAGGCCTATTGAACACCCGGCATTTGTATTTTTCGCAGAGGGAAAGCGTCGCGTCGGTGCTGCCCGAGTCCGCAACCACGATCTCATCGCAGAAGTCAAGCGACCCGAGGGTGCGCCCGATGGTGTCCCCGACATTATGCGTGATGATGACGGCGCTGATTTTTATCATACGTGCAGACTTTCAGCGTAAACGGCCATTGTCTTTTCTACCATGGCATCAAGAGAAAATATGTTGCGGCCGCGGGCCCCGCAGCGTTGCGCGGCGGCCTTTGCAGCGGGATAATCGCCCATGAGGGCGAGTGCCGCGGCAGCGAGCCCTTCGCTGTCGCCGCGCTCCACGAGCGGCCAGCCTTCCGGGAACAGGTCGCGGGTGCCGCCCGCGTCAACCGCCGCGCAGGGGATGTCGCGCGCCACGGCGTCCAAAAGCGCGCTGCCGAGCCCCTCCGCCGACGAGGTTGACACATACGAATCGAACGCGCTGTAATATTGAACGGCGTTGTCGAGCTTGCCTTTGAAGACGATGGTTGCGGAAAAGGAATGGCGGCGCTTCAGTTTTTCGTTAAAAGGCCCTATGCAGACCAGCATCGCATCGGGTTTCCGTTTCCCGATGTCCGATGCGAGATGAAAAAGCAGCGAAACGTCTTTTTCCGCGGTGAAATACGCAACGGTCCCTATTACAAAGCGGTCGTCCGGGATGCCGAGCAGCTTTCTTGCCTGCGCCCTTGGAAGCATGGCCGCGTTGACGTCCGCGCCGTCGCCGACGACGTACACGTTTTTGTCGCCGGCAATCTCTTTGCACTGCGCTGCAACCGCGTTTGAAACGGCGATGATCGCGGCGCAGGAACCGTATTTTTTGCGCGACAAAAACCCTTTTGACATGGGAAACGCGACACGCCGCGTATAAACAACCGGAACGCCGGTGGATTTTCCGGCAATCACGCCGTGCGTCAGGGCGTGGCTGTCGTGGCAGTGGATGACGTCTGGCTTGTTTTTTTTGACGATTCCAATGAACCGCAACAGCGCGAAAAGGTCCCATTCGCCGTTCCACGACACCGGCACGGTGTTTTCCAGCCTTTGTAATGCAAGTTCGCCGTTTTTTCTGCAGACAAGAACGCTTTTATAACCTCGTTTGAGAAGACCTGTGTGGAGAAATAAAACCTGGCGCTCTCCGCCGCGAAGAAATTTTCCGGTGGAGAAGTGGAGGATGGAAAGATTGGAATTGTTTGACGACATAAGAGTCCATTAACAAGAAAACATGATGACGATTTAGTTTCGTGAAAAAGGTACATAAACCAACAATTAACAATCCATAGACAATTTATATTTATCCCATAAAATTAAAAAGTGTAATCAACAATGGTGGAAATCAGAATCGTGGATACGTCCCTATTTCTTTCCCGATATAAATCCCTTCAGGACCGCATCGCCGCCGCCTGCGCCAGATCCAACCGCTCGCCTTCAGACGTGCGCGTTATCGTTGTCACCAAGACCCATCCCATCGAAACCATCCAGACCGTCATCGACAGAGGCATCCATGACATCGGCGAAAACCGGGTCCAGGAAATCGAGCAGAAGATGCCGCAGTTGAAAGGTGCGTTCGAGATGCACCTGGTGGGCCATCTGCAATCAAATAAAGTCAACAAGGCGGTTCCCCTGGTGCAATGGATCCAGTCGATCGACAGCATCCGGCTCGCGGAAAAGGCCGGCGCCTGCGCCGAGGGCCTGCAGAAAAGAATAAAAGCGCTCGTGCAGGTGAAAACATCGGAAGAGGAAACAAAATCCGGATGCGCGCCCGGGGAATGTTTTGCCGTTGCCGAAAGCGTTGCGAAAAATCCCGGCCTGGAGTTCTGCGGCCTCATGACCATCGGCCCGCTCGGCGCTTCGGAATCCAACACCAGAAAATCGTTCGCCGCGCTGCGGGCCTGCGCGGAGCAATGCCGGCACCTTGCTTCACGTGTCGAGCTTTCAATGGGCATGAGCGCGGATTTCGAGTGGGCCATTGAAGAGGGCGCGACGATGATAAGGATCGGGACGCTGCTGCTTGGAGAAAGAAAATAAAATTCTTGAATAGGTTCTGGGCGTTCCCCTCGCCTTCGTTAAGACTCAGGCTCGGGTCGGCCCTCCTTCCGGTACCGACATACTTGACACAAAAGAAGAATGCCGCCGCGTTAAGTGGACCGAGGGGCGAGCAAGAGCGAATTGTCACTTCGTTCCCGAGTGTAAGGTAGTTGCGCTTCGCGCAGTCAATTGTATCATTTGCATTTTGCCGGCCGACCCCGCCGCAAGGCATAGGGCGGTCCGGCAACGAGGCCGACAGGCCGAGCCCTGAGGGAGACCGACCCCGCCGCAGCGGGGAAACGCCCAGCACTATTTTTTGCATCTGCATTGAAAGGGAAACGTTTATTGGTGTCCCCACCAAATGATTAAATACTGGATATTTCACGATATATTTTCTTAACTGTAGCTCCGGTCTTGTCACGAGTCGAGCCGCAAGGGTACAATAAAGAAGGAATAAGCGGGACGGCATTTTTTAACTCAGGAGACGTGCATGAGACTCACTCCTCTTGACATCAGAAAACAGCCCTTCAGAAAGACCCTGTGGGGGTTCGATTCCGACGAGGTGAACAGCTTTCTCGAGATGGTGGCCAGCGAGTTCGAGACGATCATCAAGCAGGACAACGAGCTGCAGACGCAGGTGAAGAACCTCGAGCAGAACCTGGAACATTACGTGACGATTGAAAAGACCCTCAACGACACCATGCTGTCGGCCCAGCGCACCACCGACGAGGCGCGGCTCAACGCCCAGAAGGAGGCCGAGCTCATCCTCAAGGACGCGCAGATCCGCGCCGGCCGCTATGAAGACGAATCGCGGCGCCGCGTGCACGACCTGGAGAGCGAGATCGTGTCCCTCAAGACCCAGCGCGACAGTTTCCTCGCCCGGTTCCGCGCCATGCTCAAGACGCAGCTCGAACTGCTCAATGTCATCAGCGGCGACCTCAAGGCCGGCCAGCATGCCGAAACAAAGTCCGGCGAGGCCATGGAAGACGATACCCTGGAGGAAATCCCTCCGCAATCCAACGTCGCCTCCTCGATGGATTTATAGGCAATGCCCGGTTCATGCATTGTTGCGGTCCGTCTCAAGCCAAACGCGAAACAGCAAAAGATTACGGCTGCCGAAGACGGCAGCCTGCTTGCATGGGTAAACGCGCCGCCGGTTGAGGGGAAAGCAAATGCCGCGCTGATGGAATTGCTTTCCGAGACACTTGATGTTCCGAAGACCTGTCTGTCAATTAAAAGAGGGATGACTTCGAAAAACAAGGTGGTGGAAATTTTTGGGATGGCAAAGGAAGAAGTAAACAGCAAAATAAAAATGATTGACTAATCGCTGACCGCTGACCGGTGATCGCTGTTTTGTTCAACTTTTCAACTTCCAAGCTTCTGAATTCCTCAACTTTTATCTCACCAGCATGAGCGCCTTCACCCGGCTTTCCCGCTCGTCAATCCCAAATGAATGCGATGCCTTGGCTATCCAAGCGTTAGTTAAGCCACAGAACCCCTGTAAAAATCCCCTTCCATCGATTATTTTACTCTACCTAAAGGTCAAGGCTCGTCCAGCATCATTCAACGGGAGGATTCCGTAATGTCCAAGACAACCTACGACATGATCATCGAGGCAAAAACGATTATTGAAAAAAAGACGAAAATCGCGCCCGACTACGGCATCATCCTGGGCACGGGCCTGGGCAAGCTCGTGGATTCGATCACGATCGAGAACGTAATCCCCTACGAGACCATTCCGCATTTTCCCGTGTCGACCATTGAGACGCACGCGGGCAAGCTCATCATGGGCACGCTCGGCGGAAAGAAGGTGATGGCCATGCAGGGCAGGTTCCACTATTACGAGGGATACGCCATGAACCAGATCGTGTTCCCGGTGCGCGTGATGAAATTCATGGGCGTGCGCACCCTTGTCGTGTCCAACGCGGCGGGCGGCATCAACCCGCTGTTCCCGCCCGGCACCATCATGGCGATCACCGACCACATCAACCTGCTCGGCGCCAACCCGCTCATCGGCCCCAACGACGACCGCATCGGCCCGCGCTTCCCGGACATGAGCGAGCCGTACTCGAACGAACTGCTCGCGCTCGTGCGGAAAGTCGCGCTTGACAATAAGGTCCCGCTTGCCAGCGGGGTGTACGCCTCAATGTCCGGGCCATGCCTTGAGACAAAAGCGGAATATCGTATGCTTAAAATTCTGGGCGCCGACGCCATCGGCATGAGCACGGTTCCCGAGGTCATCGCGGCCGTGTCGTGCGGTATCAAAGTGCTGGGCCTGTCGGTGATCACCGACGCGTGCCTGCCCGACTGCCTCGAGCCGGCCGACATCAAGAAGATCATCGCCGTTGCCAACACGGCCGAGCCCAAGCTCGTCATGCTCATCGAGAAGGTGCTGCAGGCATTATGACAAACAGGAAATTCGATCCGGTCAATGCCAAGGTAAGCTTTCCCGAAGTGGAGTCGGCCGTCCTTTCGTTCTGGAACAAGAACAAGGCGTTCGCAAAGAGCCTTGAGGCGACAAAAGGGAGAAACCCGTTTGTATTTTTCGACGGTCCGCCGTTTGCCACGGGCCTGCCGCATTACGGCCATTTACTTGCAGGAACGCTCAAGGACATCGTCCCGCGCTACTGGACCATGCGCGGCCGGTATGTCGAGCGGCGCTTCGGCTGGGACTGCCACGGCCTGCCGGTCGAAAACGAGGTGGAAAAGGCGTACGCCATCAGCAAGCACAACATCGAGGACGAGTGGGGCATCGGCGTGTTCAACGAGATATGCCGGTCTATCGTGCTGCGGTACACGTCGGAATGGCGCGCCGTGGTGGAGCGCATGGGCAGATGGGTGGATTTCGAGAACCAGTACCGCACCATGGACCCGCCGTACATGGAGAGCATCTGGTGGGTGTTTTCGGAGATCTGGAAAAAAGGGCTCATCTACCAGGGGTTCAGGGTGCAGCCGTACTGCCCGCGCTGTGCCACGCCGCTGTCGAACTTCGAAATGAACGAGGGGTACAAGGACGTTCAGAGCCCGTCGATCACCGTGTATTTCCCCCTTGTCAACGATCCGTCGACCAAGCTGCTGGTGTGGACCACCACGCCGTGGACCCTGCCCTCCAACGTCGCGTGCGCCGTGGGGCCGGAAATCTCCTATGTCAAGGTACAGGACGGCGATTCGCGGTACATCATCGCGAAGGACCGCATCGGCGCCTATTACAAGGACCCCTCGCAGTACAAGGTGCTCGAAGAGCTGACGGGCAAACAGCTCCAAGGCCTGCGCTACGCGCCCCTGTTCGATTACTTCGCGAAAACATCCGAGAAATTCTTCCAGGTCACCTGCGCCGATTTCGTTTCCACCGAGGACGGCACCGGCATCGTGCATATCGCGCCCGCGTTCGGCGAAGACGACTTTGTCGTGGGCCAGAAGCTGGGACTGCCCGTCGTGTGCCCGGTTGACGAAGAGGGAAAGTTCACGGCCGAGGTGCCCGACTACGCGGGCAGGCTCGTGTTCGACGCGGACGGCGACATCATGAAACGCATCAAGGCCATGGGCAGGCTCATCCACCGCGGCACGCTCGAGCACCGGTACCCGCACTGCTACCGCTGCGATTCGGCGCTCATCTACAAGGCCATCACCACGTGGTTCATGAAGATAGAGCCGCTCAAGAAAAACATGCTTGACAACAACCAGACCATTCACTGGGTGCCTGGCCATTTACAGAACGGAAGGTTCGGCAAGGGCATCGAGAGCGCGCCGGACTGGAACATCTCGCGCAACCGGTACTGGGGAACGCCCATTCCGGTGTGGCTGTGCGAATGCGGGCACCGGGAATGCGTGGGAAGCCTTGAGCAGTTGCACAAGCTTGCCGGCAAGGGTGACGCGAAGGCAGGGTCAGAGCTCCATGCTGAAATTGCGGCAAAAGTTCAGAAACAGGTGGAATCGAAATGGGATTCAATAAATGCGGGAAAGAAAGCCAGCGGAAACGGGCAGGTGAATTTTGCCGCGATCCCGAAAGACGATCTGCACCGTCACATCATTGACGAATTTTCGCTGCAATGTCCCAAATGCAAAAAGCCGATGAAGCGAACGTCCGAAGTATTGGACTGCTGGTTTGAATCAGGCTCCATGCCCTATGCGCAAAGTCATTATCCGTTTGAAAACGCGAAGTCATTTGACAAGAACTTTCCGGCCGACTTCATCGCCGAGGGCCTTGACCAGACGCGCGGATGGTTCTACACGCTTACTGTTCTGTCAAGCGCGCTCTTCGGAAAAACCGCGTTCAGGAACGTGATCGTCAACGGCATCATCCTTTCGGAGGACGGCAAGAAGCTTTCGAAGCGGCTGAAGAACTACGCGCCGCCTGAGGAGGTGCTCTCGCGGCTCGGCGCGGACGCGCTGCGTCTGTTCCTGATCAATTCCCCCGCCGTAAAGGCAGAGGACCTGCGCTTTTCCGAAAACGGCGTTCTCGAGATGTCGCGGAGCGTGCTGCTGCCGTTCTGGAACGCCTACTCATTCTTCGTCACCTACGCCAACGTTGACGGATGGCAACCTCCGCAGAAAATCGCCCTTTCAAGTCGAAACGAGCTCGACCGCTGGATCGTGTCGCTGCTCTGCAGCGTCATATCTTCCGTCAACAAGGAGATGGAGGAGTACAACCTGTACAAGGTGGTGCCGCTGCTCGTTGATTTCATCGACAACCTCACCAACTGGTACATCAGGCGCTCGCGCCGCAGGTTCTGGAAAAGCGAGAACGATTTCGACAAGAATGCGGCGTATACGACGTTGTACTGGTTGCTCGTGGAGTTCTCAAAGGTGATGGCGCCGTTCCTGCCGTTCCTCACCGAGGCTATTTACCGGAACCTTGCCGGCGCCGCCGCAAGCGTGCACTGCGCGCAATACCCGGAAAGCAATCCTGTGCTTCTTGACGAGGCGCTCGACGAGAAAATGCTCCTGGCGCGGTCGATTGTCACCATGGGCCGCGCGCTGCGCAGCCGTTACAACCTCAAAATCCGCCAACCGTTGTCCGAGCTCACCGTGATCATCCGCAACGAGGCAAAGCGCGGCCTCATGCAGGACATGGCGGCGCTCATCAAGGACGAGCTCAATGTCAAGAACGTGCGGTTCGATGCCGATGAAGGCTCGGTGGTGTCGCTTTCCGCAAAAGCGAATTTCAAGCGGCTCGGCAAGGTGCTCGGTCCAAAAATGAAAGAAGCGGCAAAAATAATCGAGACCTTTACCGCCGCCGACATCCATGGCCTTGAAAAAGGGGAAAAGCGCGGCGTGTTCGGCCACCAGCTTGTTCTCGACGACATCGAGGTGCGGCGCACCAAGCACGAGGGCGTCGAGGTTGAAACGGAAGGCGAGATCACCGTGGCGCTCAACACCGAGATCACGCCCGAGCTGTGCGAGGAATGCCTGGCCCGCGAATTCGTCAACCGCGTGCAGACCGTGCGCAAGAACGCGGGCCTCAACGTGACCGACCGCATACAAATCAGGTGTGCGTGTCCCGATCAGCTCAAAAGCGCGGTGAACCGTTTCAGGGATTACGTGTGCAGCGAGACCCTGGGCTCGGCGCTCGAGTGGGAGCTTGACAAAAGCAAGGCCTCGGAAAGTTTTGAGATCGATGAATTCAAGGGTGAGATCCAGATTGCCGTGGTCAAGGGCCGATAACAACGGAACGGGTATCGTTATCAACGGTTTTCTCAAAAAATTCAAAAACGACGCCATCTACACGGTCGTGCTCGTCGTCGCGGCCGTGTGGCGTTTTATTCCAAGGAGGATCGGGCTCGCCCTGTTCGGATTTCTGGGGCGGCTTTTTTACCTGCTGCCCACAAAAGACCGGCAATGGTGCAGAGAGCATCTGGCAGCGGTTTTCAAGGACTCGCGTTCCGAAAAGGAAATCGGCGCGCTGGCGCGCAGCGTGTACGCGAACATCGGCAAAAACCTGTTCGATGCGCTGTATCTGTCGCGCAAAAGCAAGGAACAACTTGACAAATATGTAAAAAGCGACGACCTGTCGCCGGTGTGGGAGGCTTACACCCGGAAAAAAGGCGTGCTCACCATCACGGCGCACACCGGCTGCTTCGAGATGCTGCTGCATTATTTCGCGGCCCAGGGCTTCGCGTGCTTCGCCATCGGCAGGGAGTTGTATGACCGGCGCATCGACGACCTCATCCGGCAGCAGCGGTCGGGCGAAAACATCGTGTACCTTCACCGGACCGAAAACCTACGGCGCTTCCTCAAGCTGCTGGGCGAGGGCCGTCTGTTCGGCGTGCTCATCGACCAGGACACGAACGTGGACGGCGTGTTCGCGCATTTTCTCGGAAGGCTCGCCTACACGCCGAGCGGCACGGTCAAGCTCGCCATGCGCTATTCGCTGCCCGTGTTCGTAATCACCACGGCGCGCGACGCGGACGGAATGCACCGGATATTCGTGCGCAAAATCGCCATGAAATCGGGCGGGGAGTTTGCCGCCGATCTGGTGCAAAACATCGAACAGGTCAACGCGGCGATCGGCGAAACGATCCTCGCGTATCCTGCGCAGTGGGTGTGGATGCACCGGCGGTGGAACCGCAGGCCCGCCGACAAAGGGTACGAGAATGTTCCGAATATCGAAACGGTGATGAAATGATATGACGCAGCAGTCGCGAATTGTCCTCCTTTTCACGCTTTCATTGCTCATGGGGTGCGCCCAGAAAAATGAAACCGTGCCTGTTTCCAACGCCGTGATCGACCGTCCGTTTCAGGAAATCGACTCGTCAACAATGTATTATTACAACGCGGGCAGACTCCAGTGGAAGCTCGACTCGAAGCACATGAAGAAATTCATAGCCGACACCGGGCACATTCTGGCAAACCCGGTGAAGCTCAACGTGTTCGATTCCCTTGGCAAAGTGTCCTCGATCGTGCTTTCGGATTCAGGCTACACCGATGCCGCCATGAAAAATTTCTGCGTGTGGGGCAACGTGTTCGTGCGCGCGCAGAACGGTGTGAAGGTCACGTCGAAAAGGCTTTACTGGAATCTCGTCACCCACCGGATCACGTCGGCGGACACGGTCTATCTCAAGACGCCCAAGGGCGATCAACTCCAGGGCAGGGGGTTCGACGCGATGGAGGATTTTTCAATGTGGACGTTCCAGCACGAGGTTCAGGGCAGGTTCGTGAATTTCAAGGAGCGGGTGGACAAAGGAGATATGTTTTGAATAAAAATATTTTTCCATGGGGGGAAGTATCCCCCTCGCTCGAGCCTCCTCGGCCTCTTCGGCCTGCGGGGTCTCTCGCTACCCCCTCCTGGGTGCGGCCGGGTACCGCCAGTTGCAAGATTCATTCTGCCGCTGGGCGCACCCGCGGAGAATAGCTGTAAAGAAATATTTTTTGCTCGATTGGCGCCACGGGAGTATCTTTACACAAGAGAAGGGCGCCGCCGCGTTAGGGGCGACGGAGGGTGAGCTGGAGCGAATTGCCGGTCGACCCCTCGCCGAAGGCGACTCGGGCGATCCGGTAACGAGGCCAAAAGGCCGAGCCCGGAGGAGAACCGACCCCGCGAAGCGGGGGAACGCACAGATTTGTAAAGTTTTATTGAATGAAGGGCGGTATCCGAAAGAAATAGTATGAAAAAATCAGGTATAATAATTCTTATAATACTAACTGCAATTTTTGCAAAATCAACTGATCTGATTTTGAAATCCGCCAATTCCGACGTCAACACCATGTCCAAGGACGGCGACATCATATCCGTGCTCACCGGCAATGTGGTGTTTTTATATGACGACGCCACGATCAAATCCGACTACGCGAAATGGTGGAAGAGCAAGGGAACGGTGTCGTTTTCCAGCAAGGTGCAGATCCTCCGAACCAGCCAGAAGCTCACGTCCGACCACATGGACTACGACAAGAACAAGAAATGGCTCGTGGCCGACGGCAACGTTTACTTCTACGACACCAAGGAGCGGGTGAAGCTCACGGGCGACCATGGCAACTATTACCTCGATAAAAAATTTCTTGTCGTGGAGGGCCGGCCCCGTTTCATATTTTTCGATACAACGGCGCATGACACCCTCGACATCACGGGCAAGAAAATGACCTACGACGATTCGCTTAAAAAGGCATCGGTGTACGACGACGTCATTGTGAGAAAGGGAAAGCTGTTCACCCGCTCCAACCAGGCATTCTACTACCCCGATTCGGGAAGCGCGCAGTTGCGCATGGCGCCGGACATCGCGTTCGAGACCGACTCGCTCAGGGGCGATTCGGTCGACCTGGCGTTCACGAAAAAGCACCTGAAGCAGGTGAACGTGAAGGGCAACGGCCACGGGCTTTATAAAGATTTCGGCGCGTCCGACACCACGCTCACGCACCTTCTGGGCGACAGCATCTCGATGTTCCTCACGGACTCGGGCAAAATCGACTCCCTGTGGGCCTTCGGCAGCGTTAAAAGCAAATATTTCCCGGTGAAAAACCCGACGGTCACCAACGAGGCATACGGCAAGCAGATGACCGTGTCGTTCAACAGCCGCGGCGAAATCTCGCGCGTCAAGGTGTGGGGAAACGCCCGGAGCATCTACAACGTCGAGGAAAAGGAAGGCAGGGGGAAAAACGAGGCGAGCGGCGACAGCATAACGGTCTCGTTTGCAAAAGGCAAGGCCACGCACGTGAAGCTGTCCGGAAGCGTGCGCGGGTTTTACGCGCCCCTGCCGGCCCCGTCTGCGCCCAAAGACACCGGCATCCAGGAAAAACAAAAGCCAAAATTACCTCCTGTAAAGGAAGAACACAAGTGACTACCGAACAAGCAGCAGCAACTCCCGGCCCGGCGCCGGCGACCGCCGCCCCCTCCGCGGCCAGGGAAATCCGCACCGAGGACCTGGTGAAGATCTACAGCAAGCGCCGCGTGGTGGACGGGGTGTCCATCACCGTGCACCAGGGCGAGATCGTGGGCCTTCTGGGCCCCAACGGCGCGGGCAAAACCACCACCTTCTATATGATCGTAGGCATGATCCGCGCCAACCAGGGAAGGATATTCCTTGACAACCACGAAATCTCGAAAAAACCCATGTACAAGCGCGCGCGCATGGGCATCGGCTACCTGTCGCAGGAACCGTCCATTTTCCGCAAACTTTCGGCGGGTGACAACCTCATGGCCATCCTTGAATCGCAGCGCCTGGGCATCAAGCAGCGCCGGGAGCGGATGCGGCAACTCCTGAATGAGCTCCATGTGGCGCACCTGGAAAAAAGCCTCGGTTACCAGCTTTCGGGCGGCGAGCGCCGCCGCGTCGAGATCGCGCGCGCGCTCGCCAACAGGCCCGATTTCATCCTGCTCGACGAGCCGTTCGCCGGCATCGACCCCATTGCCGTGGAAGACATCCAGAGCATCGTGCATGAACTAAGGAGCAAGAACTACGGCATATTGATCACCGACCACAATGTGCGCGAGACCCTGCGCATCACCGACCGCGCCTATATCATCTCCGAGGGAAAAATCCTCATTTCCGGGACGTCAAAGGAACTGGCCGAAAACCCGGAGGCGAGGAGGATTTATTTGGGGCAGAAGTTCAAGCTGGATTGAAATTGATTTTGAGTGATTCAGTTATGTAAATGATTTTTATTGGGGCAATACGATATCGGTTGCTTTGAGTGCCTCAACGATTTTTTTCTGCCAGCCTTTAGGCATTTCCCCGATAATCTGATGTAATCTCTTGATGTGATGCTCTTTGCCTTTGAAAAACAGGAACATGCCTTTTGCGGTAGCTATGTCTTTTTCCCGTTTTTCCGGTTTTAGCCTGCGCTGACTGACAATGAGTTTATGTAATGCAAATGCTTCCGGTTCTGGAATTCTGAGCGTGAGGTCCTTGTACTGGACAATCATAGAATAGGCGAGCGGAATGCCCATGAAATGGAGCTCCTGAGCGACAATATTAAGGTCTTTGATAGGATAGTGCGTCTCATCAGGCTTGGCACCTGCGTCGGTAAGAAATTCAAAGGTCAGTTCCCGATGGATGAATTTAGCAAATCCGGTATTGCTGCGCGTCTTGATAACAAAGCCACGTTTGCTAAAAAGCTCGTGAAGATTTACGGGATGCTCAAGTTTAAGCCGTCGTGGAACCAAGATGTCCGCATCCATGGTACGTGTTACCGGTATCTCGAATGAGTTCTCGAATTGGTGCCGATAAAACTCCTGACACCAACTTCCAACGAGCACGACATGCTTAAGCACATCTGCATCCTGCAAGTCTTTTAGGATGACATAGAGAATTTCAAGTTTTGCGTCCACGGAGCGCCCTTCGCACTTCTTTAATGTCCTTTTTTATTCCCTTGAGCAGCTTTTCATATTCCCGACGTTTTTTTACCGAGTCAAGGACTCTGCGAGAGGCTTCGCTGTCGAGATGGCCGACATAGCGGTACTTGATTTTATTGCCGACGCGCCGGGCAAGATAAAGGTAGTCCTTGCGGCCAACATGTTTGATCTGCGGCGAGCCTTTTTCCTCTTTGGCAATAGTGATTTCATAAGCGGCTTTTGCTTCGTTCAGCCGCTTTCTTTCTTCTTTTATTACATGAAAAACGCTTCCCATGGTGGTATACCTAACAGTAGTATAAATATATATTGATTGTTAGGTATAAAGAATATAATAATAATTTTAAAATGTTAAATACAATACCTAACATCATTGCTAATACTTAATATTTGTTAGGTATAGCCATCGCGGAAGCCTTGAACGTTGTATACAATATTACCAAAACATCAACATGAAATTTATTATGACCATCTGGTTGAGGTAAGGTAGTCCACGAATTTCGGGTTACCCTACAGATAGTAAAAACATCTTAGTTCGTAAGGTAGCGGGCGCTTTGTCCCAACTTGTAAAAAGCCCTTCTTCCTATCAATAAAAATTCCTTCTAGAATATTTTTTTTCCCTTTTTCCTAATGTACTTTATATTATACCTCTCATGGCACGATATTTGATCCATTCAAATCAGGAACCATGTAAATGAATCTCGGTCTTGACCTTTCCATGAAGCTGCAGCAGAAGCTGTCATTCCAGATGATACAGTCATTGAAGCTTCTGCAGGTGAACACGCTGCAACTCGAGCAGCTGCTGAAGACAGAGCTCGAAATGAATCCCGTGCTTGAAGAATCCGATGAACCGGAAACCGAAGAAGAGGCGCCTGAAAAGGACGAAGCTGGAGATGAAAAAGAAGACGATCCGGAGCTTGAGGTAAATGAAGACAAGGTGGATTGGGAGGAATACCTCGAGGAGGGATTTGACATCGGCGGCAGGATGAGCGAGGAGACCGACCCCAACAAGGAGCACTTTGAACCGCAACCGGTGCATCAGGTCACGCTCGACGAGCACCTCACCGCGCAACTCAACGATAAAAATGTCGAAGAAAAACAAAAACTGCTGGTAAAATTCCTCATCAGCAGCCTGGAGCCGGACGGGTATCTCCGGCTTCCCCTCAAGGACATCGCCGATTATCTCGGCATCACCGAAATCGCGGTCGAGGAGGCGCTCAAGGTGGTCTGGACCATGGAGCCGGCCGGCATCGGCGCGCGCAATCTCCAGGAATGTCTCAGGCTCCAGCTCGCCCGTAAGCATCGGGAGAATTCGCTCGCCATGCGCATCATCACCGAGGCGTGGGATTTGTTCGAGAAGCTCAAGCTTCCCGAAATCGCGCGGCAGGTGGGCGTTGACGTACGCGAAGTGCAGGCGGCGGCCGACGAGATAAAGACCCTTCATCCAAGGCCGGGCTCGCTGGTCACCGGCGAAATCCCGTCAACCATCGTTCCCGATCTCATTGTCGAAAAAGTGGACGGCCAATTCGAGGTGTATCTCAACGACCGCTCGGTGCCCATGGTCCACATCAACCGCTCGTACATGCAGCTCATCAAGCGCGGCGGGCCGGCGAAAAAGGAAGTGAAGAACTACATCCGCGAAAAGCTCAACAGCGCCGCCTGGCTCGTGCGCTCCATTGAGCAGCGCCGCACCACCATGCTCAAGGTGATGTCGGCCATCGTGGAACGCCAGATGACCTTTTTTGAAAAAGGTCCGCCCAACCTCAACCCGCTCAAACTGCAGGACATCGCCACCATGGTGGGCATGCACATCTCCACGGTGAGCCGCGTCACGAGCAATAAATACGTCCAGACCCCGCACGGTATATTCGAGCTCAAGTATTTCTTCACCGAATCCATGGGACAGGACCTCGAGGGCGGGGACGTTTCGGCTGAAAAAATCAGAAACCGCATCCGCGAGCTCATTGAGACCGAGAACACCAAGAAACCGCTTTCGGACCAGAAACTGTCCGACATCCTGGCGCGCGAAGGATTTACCGTGGCGCGCCGCACCGTTGCAAAATACCGGGAGCAGCAGAAGCTCCTTCCGGCGCGCATGAGGCAGAAATATGACTGACCCTCAGAGCGCCGCGCAGCGGCGGCTTCCTTCCTGGCTCAAACGTCCTTTGGTCCCGACAGCAACTTACCGGCGGCTGGAGCAGTCATTGACAGACGCGCATCTTAACACCGTGTGCAGCGAGGCAAAATGCCCCAACCGGGCCGAATGCTTTTCCCGGGGCACGGCTACCTTCCTCATTCTGGGCAGCGTTTGCACCCGCAGCTGCGGATTTTGCGGCATCACGCACGGCGCGCCGCAGCCTGTTGACAAAGACGAACCGCGCCGCGTGGCCGAAGCGGTGAGGCGCATGGCCGTGTCCCATGCCGTGATCACGTCGGTGACGCGGGACGATCTGCCCGACGGCGGAGCGTGCCAGTTCGCCGCGGTGATTCGGTTGCTCAAACGGGAAATGCCAGCCATCACCATTGAAGTGCTGGTGCCTGATTTTCACGGAAACGACGCATCGCTTTGCACGGTACTGGACGAAGGCCCCCATGTTTTCAACCACAACATCGAGACCGTTCCGCGTCTTTATCCGATGGTGCGGCCGCAGGCAAATTATTCGCGGTCGTTGGAAATGCTTGCAAAAGCGGCGCGAAATGAGGTACAATTAAATGTCAAATCAGGAGTTATGGTGGGGCTCGGCGAAACGCGGAAGGAGGTCTTTTCCACGTTGGATGACCTGCGTCGCACCGGTTGCGCCATGGTGACCATCGGCCAGTATTTGCGTCCGTCAAAGGATCAGGTGCCGGTGCAAGAATTCGTCACGCCGGAGCAATTTGATGAATATCGAAACCACGGACTGTCACTCGGCTTTACAGAAGTAAGTGCCGGGCCGTTCGTAAGGAGTTCATACCGGGCGGAAGAAATGGTAAAGGAAAAAATGAAGCGTTGATGGTGAAGAAAAAAACCCAACAGGAGGATAATAGGAATGGAAATTCAGATTACTTCGCGGCATGAAAAAGCATCGCAGAGCCTTCAGGATACCATAACCGCCGAAATGGAAGGCCTGCAAAAGTACTACGACCGCATCTCCTCGTGCCATGTGATTCTCGACAAGGAGCGCGGAAAGGAAATCATGGAAATCGTGATACACATGGCGGGCCACACCGTTGCCGCCGTGGCAAAAGCCGAAAATCTCGGCAAGGCCATGGACGCCGCCATCATTAAAATTGAGCGCCAGCTAAAAAAAATCAACGAGAAAATAAAAAGCCATAAGGGAAAAGGCAATAACAGGGGACGGCAGAAGGATTGAATGGGCATTGATCTAAAAGCAACCACGCCGTTGAAGAATGCGCCGCGTCATTACCTGGAAGATACCGTTTTGGCGGTAAAACGTTTTTATGACGATGTGCGGCGCGAGTGCGGTCTCAAGCCGGCGTTTGTGCCTTTCCCTGACGCGCCCATTACATCGGGTGCAGTGTGGCGTCCCGGACTAGCCTTTTCGGGATTCACAAAAGGATTTCCGCGCCATTGTGTTCAGCTGATCGGCGAATCCGAATGGGCTTATCTTAAAAGCCTTTCGCCGCGGCAACGGTGCGAGGCCTTCGATGTTGTGCTGCGTTCCAGGGTTCCCGCCGTCGTGTTTGGCGACGGCACCAGGCCCGATCCCGAAATGGTAAGGCTCGGCCGAAAGCGGCGGATTGCCTTGTTTGCCACTGAATGCCCGGCCGAAACTTTTCACGGGATTGCCGAAGCGTACCTTCGCGACAGCCGGGCGCAAAGGACCTCGGTGCACGGAACACTGGTGAGCGTTCACGGGGTCGGGCTTTTATACGTGGGAAAAAGCGGCCTGGGCAAGAGCGAGTGCGCGCTTGATCTCCTTTGTAAAGGAAGTCTGCTCATCTCCGACGACGTGGTCCACATCGTGCGGCGGGGCGGCACCCTTATCGGCGAATGCAACGAGCTTCTGGGCCACCACATGGAGATCCGCGGCATAGGAATCGTGAACATCAGGGAGCTGTGCGGACTGCGGTCGGTGCGCCAGAGCGGCCGCATCGACGCCCAGGTCGAGCTGGTGGAATGGAACCAAAACGAATATTTCGACCGGACCGGCCTTGACGAAAAAACCGTCACCATTTTGGGCGTGCCGGTCCCGCTATATCGGATCCCGGTATCGCCGGGAAAGAACATGTCGGCGATTTCGGAGGTGCTGGCGCTTCATATCTTGTCGCGTCGGCATGGAAAAAGTACTATAAAAGAGTTTGACAAAAAATTAATTTCTCATATGAGGAAAAAGGCTTCCGGCGTCGGCCGGGCTTGATTCTTATCGGATGTAAAGGGCGTTTCGAAAGGATGTCGGCGTGAAAAAAGGTAACATGGAATTCATTGTCGGCGGGTTCATCCTGATCGCGCTGTTCATCCTGATCGCCGGCGTTTTGTGGCTTAAAAGCAGCACCATTGCGCGTTCAATGGTAGAATACACGGTGATGTTCCCCGACGTGGGAATGCTTTCCGAAGGAGACCCGGTCAAGGTAAACGGTGTGTCAAAGGGCGTTACCAAGACCATAAAACTTCGCGGTTCTAAAGTGGAGGTCGTAATCAAACTTGACCGCGACATCGCGCTCACCGATTCGGCCACCATCACCATCCAGAACATCGGGCTCATGGGCGAGCGCATGATTTCGATCCGGCTGTCCGACCGGGGCGCGCCGATCAAGCCCAGCGGCAAGGGTCGTACCACCGTGCTCAGCGGTACCTTTGACAGCGGCATCGCCGAGGCAATGGGGATGCTGGGCACCGTGCTCACCGACGTGCGCAGGCTTGTCGCGAACGTCGCGTCGATCGTGGACAGCACCGTTGGCGATACCGCCTTTTTCCATGCCTTTGACCGCATCGTGGGAAGGCTCGACACCGTGACGCGGCTCGCACAATCGCTGGTAAAAGACAACAAGGGCAAAATAGACAAAAGTCTCAACAATGTGAAGGCTGTCACCGCCGATATCAAGGAACTGCTCGATTCGAACAAGGTACAGCTCAATACCATCGTTTCCAACGGCACACAGCTCACCCAGCGTGCGCTCGCCATAGCGGGCACCGTGGACACCATCACCGTTTCGCTGCAGACCATGGTGAAGCGCATCGAAAAAGGCGAGGGCTCGGTGGGCATGCTGCTTGCCGACGAACAGTTTTACAAAGACCTTAAAAAGTCGGTGGGCGACCTTGATTCGCTTCTTAACGAGGTGCAGCAGGACGGGCTCAAGCTCAGGCTCAAGCTCGGGTTTAAGAAGGAGAATAAAAAAAAGGCTCCATGATCCAGCGCGAAGTGACCATCACAAACCCTCTTGGAATCCATGCACGCCCGGCCTCGCTCATTGTCCAGACCTCCGCAGCCTACGATGCCGACGTCTGGCTGGTGAAAGACGGAACCACGGCGAATGCTAAAAGTATTTTGAGCGTCATGATGCTTGCGGCGGCCTGCAACAAGAAAATCACGGTCCGCGCAAACGGTAGAGACGAGGAAAAGGCGGTCGAGGCAATAACAAAATTGTTTGAAGCGAACTTCAACGAGTAACTTCCAAGTTTTATCTTGGGGACCTTCCTGATTCCAGCATGCGATGCCTGCCAGGCGATTTATAAGAGGCAATAATGTATATTCCTACAGCTAAAGGATAATGCCTTACCATATCCTGAAATAGCATGGTAGAGCATCGAGGAAGGTAAATCCATGAAGGATATAAACATAGGCCTTGTGGGCGCCGGAACCATTGGCGGCGGGGTGGTAAAGACCTTGTCGCAAAAGGCGTCCTTTTTCCATGACAGCCTTAAACTGTCGTTGAACCTCAAGCGTATTGCAGACAAGGCTGCGAACCGCTTTGCCGAGCTTCCGGTGGGCACTGCGGTGTGCACCGGCGATGCAAACGATATTATCAATGACAAAGATATCCAAATAGTTATTGAACTTGTGGGCGGCACCACCTTTGCCAAAGACCTGATCATGGCCGCGCTTTCAAAAGGCAAGCATGTGGTAACCGCAAATAAGGCACTTGTCGCAGAGCATGGCCCGGAAATTTTCGAGCTTGCAGAGAAAAACGGAGTATCGGTGAGCTTCGAGGCGTCGGTGGGCGGGGGTATGCCGGTGATAAAAACCATTCGCGAGGCCTTGCTTGCCAATGAGATCACCACCGTGAAGACCATCATCAATGGCACCTGCAATTACATTCTTACCCAGATGTCCGACAAGGGGCTTTTGTTCGATACCGCGCTCAAGAAGGCGCAGAAGAGCGGGTTTGCCGAGGCTGACCCGACCCTCGACATCGGCGGCGTCGACAGCGGCCATAAGCTGGCCATCATGGCGTCGCTCATTCACGGGGGGTACGTGCCCATGAGCAAGGTGTATATCCAGGGAATCACCGATATTTCAAAGGAAGACATCGCGTTTGCCAAGGACCTCGGCTACTGCATCAAACTGCTCGGCATTATCAGAAAAACCCCGGGCGACACCCAGATAGATGTCCGTGTCCACCCGGCCATGCTGCATAAAAACCACATCCTCGCATCGGTGGGCGATGTATTCAATGCCGTGCTCTTAGAAGGCAATGCGGTTGGCCCTATTTTACTTTACGGCAGGGGAGCCGGCGAGCTTCCCACCGCCTCTGCAGTGGTGAGCGATATTATTGACGTTGC
This sequence comes from Chitinivibrionales bacterium, assembly GCA_035516255.1. Lineage (NCBI taxonomy): Bacteria > Pseudomonadati > Fibrobacterota > Chitinivibrionia > Chitinivibrionales > Chitinivibrionales bacterium. The sequence goes on from DATJAL010000040.1 coordinate 87,997, forward strand.
CAGGAACATATCAGCAGGCGCACCCCGGCGCATTCCCATGAGTTATTACCGGCATAATAACGAGCTTGCGGTCAAGCCCATTGACGATGTGGTGTCGCGCTATTACCTGTGCTTCTGGGTCACCGACAAGCCAAAGGTGCTCGCCTCCATCGCCACGGTACTGGGAAAATTCTCCATCTCGATCGCCTCGGTGCTCCAGAAGGAATCCACTGAGGAAAGCTGCGTGCCGGTGGTCATGCTCACCCACAAGGCGGCGGAGAAAAATGTCCGGGACGCGCTTGCCGAAATAGAAACCATGGAATTTATTAAAAAGAAGACCCATGTGATAAGGATTACCGGGCAGACGTATTAAAAAGAGCGGTCAGCGGTCAGAAATCAGCGATCAGCAAGACAAGAAAAAGGTCTGAATCATGAAGAAACCATATTTGCGTGCGTTCGGAGAAGGTGAAAAAACCTATCCGATCAGCGAGATCCGTTACCGGAGCGACGACGGGCGCACGCTCGAGGTTGACAATTGCATCGCGTCCATGGATGCGAAATCGGTGGCCGCGCTGCGCGCTTCATTTGACAAACGGCTCATGTCGTGGGAACCGCTCGACCGGAGCGGAGTGTGGCGCTACCGGGAATTCCTGCCCGCGTTCAAGCCGTTTTCCGGCATCGTGAGCATGTGCGAGGGGAACACCACGGTCTTCGACATACCGAAATGCGCGGCGTACTGCGGCATGGATTCGCTCCGCGCAAAGCACCAGGGGCTCAATCCGTCGGGGTCGTTCAAGGACAACGGCATGACCACCGCGGTCAGCATGGCCAAAAAGCTCGGCGCGCGCATGGTGGCGTGCGCCTCCACGGGCAACACCTCGGCATCGATGGCAGCCTATGCGGCGCGCGCGGGAATGAAAAGCATTGTGTTCATTCCCGACGGCCAGATCGCGTACGGCAAATTGTCACAGTCACTCGACTACGGCGCCTTGACCATCCAGATCGCGGGCGATTTCGACAAGGCCATGGAAATCGTGGAGGACCTCTGCAACCGCGGGTCGGTTTACCTGCTCAACTCGATCAACCCGTTCCGCATCGAGGGCCAGAAAACCATCATGATCGAAATGCTGCACCAGCTCGGGTGGAAAACGCCCGACTGGGTGATCGTGCCCGGCGGGAACCTGGGAAATTCAAGCTCGTTCGGCAAGGCCTTTGACGAAATGATAAAGGCGAAATTCATTAAAAAGTCGCCGCGGATCGCGATTATACAGGCACAGGGTGCAAACCCGCTGTACAACAGTTTTGTTTCGGGCGACAGGACCCTGCGGCCGGTTCACGCCAACACCCGCGCCACCGCGATCAAAATCGGTAACCCGGTGAGTTTTGACAAGGCCCTCTTCGCGGTTGATTCAACCCGCGGGCTCGTGGAGCAGGTTTCCGAAGAGGAAATCGCCATTGCCAAGTCCATGGTGGGCCGGGACGGCATCGGCTCCGAGCCCGCGTCCGCGACAACTGTGGCAGGGTGTAAAAAGCTTGTCGAAAAGGGAATTGTCAAGCCGTCCGATGCGGTGGTGTGCATCCTGACCGGCCACCTGCTCAAGGACCCGGACTACACCGTTGAGTTCCACAGGGACGAATTGTTCCTCGACGCAGAGCGGAAGACCTCCTTGACCGGTACACAGCGCATCAACACCGGCGGGTTCAGCAACAAACCGGTCAAGATGCCGGCGGACGCGAACGTAATCATGAGTTTTATCAAAGAGTGGGCGACAAAATCATAACGACGAGTTGATGGGTTAATGAGGAAGAAACCGTACAATTCCCCGACCCGTCGACTCGTTAACTCGTCAACGGGCACACTATGAAATACGCAATCCTCGTCGGCGACGGCATGGCCGACTTCCCGCTGCCCCAGCTTGACAACCGCACACCGCTCGAATACGCCAAGACGCCCAGCATGGACGCGGTGGCGAAAGCGGGGAGGGTGGGCCTGGTGAAGACCGTGCCCGACGGCGTTCCGCCCGGCAGCGACGTTGCTAACATGTCGCTTATGGGGTACGATCCGGCCAAATATTATTCGGGACGCGCGCCCATTGAGGCCGCGAGCATGGGAATAAAACTCGGGAAAACCGATGTGGCGTTCCGCTGCAACCTCGTTACGCTCAAGTGCGGGCTCATGGAAGACTATTCGTCGGGCCACATCGAGACAGCGGACGCGCATGAGATAATCGCCGGTCTGCAGAAGGAACTCGGCACCGCAACCGTGAAATTCTTTCCCGGCGTGAGTTACCGCCACATCACCGTGATTTCGGATTTCCCTGAGGGAAAGCTTGATTGCACCCCGCCGCACGATATTTCCGGAAAAGCGTACGGCGACCATCTTCCCAGCGGTTCTGGGCAGGACATCGTGCGTCGGATCATGGAAGACGCGCGGCCGGTGCTGGCTTCCTCTCCTGTCAACAAGCGGCGCGAGGCCCAGGGAAAAAAACCGGCCACCGACATCTGGCTGTGGGGCCAGGGAAAGGTGGTGGTGCTTCCCACCATGAAAGTGCGTTTCTCCATCACCGGCTCCGTGATATCGGCAGTTGATCTGGTGCGGGGCATCGGCGTGCTCGCAGGCCTCAACGTGCGCATTGTTGAGGGAGCAACCGGTTATTTGGGCACCAACTATGCGGGCAAGGTGGCTGTCGCGCATGCAGCGCTTAAAAAAGAGGATTTTGTATTTGTCCACGTCGAGGCGCCCGACGAAACCTCCCACGAGGGCTCGCTGGAAAAGAAGATCCAGGCCATTGAAGAGTTCGATAAAAATATTGTTGGTGAAGTGTTGAAGATGCGGAAGGAATTCAAGGATCTGCGCATCATGGTGCTTCCCGACCACGCAACCCCGATTCCACTCAAGACCCACCACGCCATGCCGGTGCCGTTTGCCGTATGCGGCGCGGGAGTGGATGCGGACGGGAGTGTGTCGTATTGTGAAAAGACTGCGGCGGGAAAGAAAATGTATACGGGCGTTACTTTATTTGAGACCTTTATAAAAGGAAATTTCTAAATTTTTATATTTATTGAAATGAAATTTCTCCTCGGGCATACCCGGTGGCGCAAGAAGAGCATCTTTAAAGACCAGATCCCTCTTGCCGCGCGTTAGGCGGACTGGAGGGTGCGCAAGCGCGCATTGCCGGCCGACCCGGCCGATAGGCATAGGGCGGTCCGGCAACGAGGCGAATAGCCGAGCCCGGAAGGAGGCCGGCCCCGCGGAGCGGGGAACGCCCAGTTTTATTAGCAAATAACGCGACTATGCCCGTCAGATTCATCGAAAAAGCCCTCACGTTTCTCTTCGACGTCATCGCCTTTAATGTGGCATTTGCCACCGCCTTCTGGATACGGTATAGGAGCAATTTTTTCCCGGAAACCTTCCGTCCCGATCTTGAATTCTTCACCTACATCCCCTTTAGCGGTCTTCTCGTCATTACGGCGAGTTGGGTGGTGCTTTTCTTTTTCACCGGTCTTTACCGTGACTGGTACAAGGAGTCCCGGCTCGACGAATTCTTTGTGGTGGTCCGCACTATTCTCATCGGAATCTTTTTTCTTTTCCTGATAACGAGCGCCTCGCAAATCATGCAATTCGCCCAGAGCGGGGAAGTGTCCGTGCTTTTCACGAGGACCAAATTCGCGGTCATTGCAACGTATGCGGCAAGCATCCTTTTTTTCGCCACGGCAGACCGCTTTCTGATGCACAGCCTTCTTGCATGGCTGTTTTGCAAGGGCATCGGCGTCAGCAGGGTGCTCATCATCGGTGCGCAGGAGTCGGGCTTGAAATTGCTTGACGAAATAAAACATTACCCCCAGCTCGGTTACGAGGTGAAGGGCTTCATCGACGACGACGGCAGGCTCACGGGTGCCAGGTGCGGCGGGCTCCCGGTGTATGGGACCTATTCCGACATCCCGGCGGTGGTGAGAAAAGAAAGGATCACAGGCCTCATCGTTTCGCACGTGTCAGGATCAGCCAACGAGATCCTCAAGATCGTTAATTACTGCGGCGAGCTCAGGCTGATCATCTACATGGTTCCTTCGCTCATGGACGTGATCACCGGCCACCTCAAGACGCACCAGATATTCGGCGTGCCGCTCATGGTGCTCCTGTCCGACCATATGCCGGCATGGGAGGCGCAGATAAAGCGCCTCATCGACATCGCGGTCTCGTTCTGCATCCTGGCAATCGGCTCGCCTCTCTGGCTCGCGCTCGCCGCCGTCATCCGCCTTACGTCGCCGGGCCCCGCGGTTTACAACCAGGAGCGCGTGGGCCGCAACGGAAAGCCGTTCATCATGCACAAGTTCCGCTCAATGTACAACGACGCGGAAAAACGCACCGGTCCCATGTGGGCAAAGAAGAAAGACCCGCGCATCACACCGGTCGGGAGGTTCCTGCGCAAGACCAGGCTCGACGAGATCCCCCAGTTCATCAACGTGCTCAAGGGTGAAATGAGCCTTGTGGGTCCGCGGCCGGAGCGCGCATTTTTCATCCAGCAACTGTCGCAGGAAATCCCCTGGTATGTCCGGCGCATTAAAATGAAACCGGGCATCACGGGCTGGGCGCAGGTGAAGCACAAATACGACGCGTCGATCGAGGACGTGAAACAAAAAGTGCTTTACGACCTGTATTATTTCGAAAACATGTCTCTCATGCTCGATTTCAAGATCATGCTGCACACCATACTCGTTGTGTTCACGGGCAAGGGGGCGCATTGACGAAGTGATGATGCGTTGATGCGTAATAGCGAAAATGCGTTGATTTACAAGCGGGTATCAAGTTTGCCTTTCGTCGCATCATCGCATACGCGCGTTCCCGCATTCGCTGAAAAGTATAAAACCAAAGGAACTCTAAAATGAGCAACCTCTACCGTTTCGGCGTCTCGCTTGAAAAAAGCCTTATCGACGAGTTTGACAAGCATATAAAGGACAGGAACTATAAAAACCGGTCCGAGGCGATACGCGACCTTATCCGTGAAGACCTGGTCAAAAAACAATGGCTCTGCGGCAACGAGGTGGCGGGCGCCGTGGTCATGAGCTACGATCATCACAAGCGCGAGCTCGTGAACAGGCTCATGGACATCCAGCATGATTTTCAGCCGCTTATCATATCGAGCCAGCATATCCATATAGACCATCACAACTGCCTCGAGATCATCGCGGTGAAGGGCAAGGCGCGCGAGGTGGAGAAGCTCGCAAGCCTTCTCAAGGCGCAGAAGGGCGTAAAGCATGTTGCCCTGAGCATGTCGACGACGGGGGTGGCGCTGAAATAGCCAGGCACGTCTTCATCAAAACGCTTTATATAACCAGGTAATTTCCGCCGGGCGTATTATTCTGCTGACATGAAAGGGCTTATCAGGCAGCAATTAATGCACTCTGTTTGATGTGGACCATGGACGGTAACAATTAATGTAGTGTATATTTTTCATAAAAATGGATGGTTGAATAGGAAGGTTGCAATTCAATGAAAAGGCTCGCCTCGGTAAATGGAAATATGATTGTTAAGGATGAGCTCGTTTCCATTGCGATGGCGACCTATAATGGTGAAGTGTTTTTACGCAAACAATTGGATTCTATTTACAACCAAAGCTATAAAAAAATAGAAGTTGTTGTTTGTGATGATTGTTCAACGGATAAAACCGTAGCAATACTTGACGAATACAAAAAGAAACGGGGGTTACAATATTACGTCAACGAAAAAAATATTGGCTTTATAAAAAATTTTGAACGAGTATTAAGGTTATGTCGAGGTGAATATATCGCTCTTGCTGATCAGGATGATATATGGCAACCCCAAAAAATAGAAAAGCTCATAAAAGCAATAGGTGATTGTTCTCTTGCCTATTCCGATGCGATATATATCAACGACAATGATATCATTATTGCACCATCGGTAAGAAAATATGCCGGCCTGCCGGTAGTTTCTGGAAAGCCGTTTCGCGTATTGGCATTTAACAGCTTTGTGATCGGATGTACCGCCATGGTTAAGAGTAAACTATTAACAAGTGCCATACCATTTCCCCACGGTGTATATTCCCACGACTGGTGGCTTTCAATCGTGGCTAGTAAATGCGACGGACTTTGTTTTGTTGATGAACCACTTGTTTGTTACCGCAGGCATTCACGCAACATTATCGGTTTAAAAAAGGGTCTATCTTCTTTGAGTAAACTTTTCGGATTTTTATATACGCCGCCACAAAAGAATGACTTTGTTGTCCAGGAAAAGAAACTGGCAAGTATTCTCGAACATCCGCTTTTTAGCGAAGAAGAAATGCGGGTGTTAAAATATGCATATGAATATTTTCACGACAGAATTACTTCCAGAATTCATTTAAGAGCTTTTATCATTTCCTTAAAATATGGTAAATATATTTTTCCTACCTTTTCTCCTCTTTGGCGGATAAAGCCGATTTTGGGAGCCCTTGTGAGATGATAAAGAAGAGCCTGGCTATGATAAGTATAAATTTCGTTAAAATATTTTTACTGAGAAACCAATTGTTGCAAAATCTATCCGATTTAAAATAGAAGACCATGAAGCTACAAAATAGTATTTTTCTCAGAGAGAGATTTGTTCTTACCAAATTCTTGCACCTTGATGAAACAAAAACAAGTCCCTGTGGTTTGAGGTTTTAATAATCCAGAATCAGCAATTTATTTTTTGAACTAATTCCATGAAATGCCTATAGATGTCATCATCCTCCACCTGCATCTTTACTATTGCCTCCTGCAACTATCTGCACGCCGTGCGAACATTAATGACGGGCGTAACCCACTACGCTCCTGAGGCGCACCGCCTCCTTGCTCTTTGTGATGAGAGGAGGGGTTTTAATTTCTCGTTCGAAAACTTCGAGGTGGTTGATCTCAGCCATGTGGTATTGCCGGATAAAACGCATTTTATTTTTCAATATTCGCAGCTCGAACTCAATACCGCCATTAAGCCGTTTTTAATAGAGATATTATTTGCGCGTGGTTTTGACAAGGTGATTTATTTCGATCCTGATATTGCGATTTATTCAAGCCTCAGTGACATGCTGCGGCGACTCGACGATACAGATGTTATTCTGACGCCGCATATTACCGCCCCGATTGATGATGGGAAAAAACCTGGTGAACGCGAAATCATGGCGTCTGGAGCTTATAACCTCGGATATGTTGCCTTTCATCGAAATGAACAGACGAAAACATTTATCAAATGGTGGCAGACAAAACTTGAAAGGGATTGCATTTACAATCTTAGGCAAGGAGTATTCGTTGATCAAAAGTGGATGGAATTCGCGCCGAGCTTTTGCGACCGGGTCACTATTGTACGTCACCCAGGCTGGAATGTTGCATATTGGAATCTACCCACGCGAAATGTTGAGCAATTCATCAGAGCTGCGAGCGTCAAGTCGCCACCGGACGCCTCCATCCCTTCGCGAAAAGACGTGCTTGATGCAGAGCCGCAGGCGAGCAAGAATGAATTTTTAGTTAATGGCGAGCCACTTGTGTTCTTTCATTTCTCAGGTCTCGATGCAGAACACTCCATTTTCAGCAAGCATCAAAATCGGTATACCTTCAAGAACATACCCCCGGCCGTTGAAACGCTTCTGAAAAAATATATTGATGATCTGAGAAGTAATGGTTTATGTGAAATGCAGGAAATTCCATATGCTTTCGCAACATTTAAAAATGGAACACCAATTCCGGATCTTGCACGGAAGATATTTCGAGAGCATCACGATGAGAAATGCACACGATTTCGGGACCCCGCAGGGACTGACGCAATGGAATTCATACGTTTTATTAATGAACCGTTCGTTTTAAATGGACGCAGTTCACCGTTTATCACACGTTTAATGTGGGAAGTGTATCTACATTACCCCACTTCGAATTTAGGAGAACAATTTCCTGACATACTGGGCGTTCATTCTCGCAGTTTCGCTGAATGGTTTATTGGCCCGGGTCGGGAATTCTATAAATTGCATGACGTATTCGTTCAGCCAGCACGTGAAGCGTTTCAGCGTGATGCGGGACACACTACTGTTCAATTCCGTGGAAATTTTAATAAATGGATCTATCAAACTGCTTATCGATTAAAACATAGAATTCCTAGTTTTATACCGATCAAGGTACAGCGAAAAATCGCGGAATTACTTTTTCACAGGGCATATGTTTACGAAAATAAAACAGCAACGCATTCGGGGACGCAAACCAAGCAAAAATAGCAGTATGCAAACGATAGCCGTATATCACAATTTACTGCCAGGGGGCTCCCGAAAAGCACTCTATGATTTACTAGAGATATTAAAGGACGAATATATAATAGATTTATATCAATTGACCAGCAGTGAGGATGACTTTTATAACCTCGATGCTTTGGTCAGGAAAAAAAACGAATTCAAATATTTTCCGCTTTTATATAAATACTTTACCAATCCATATTTATATACACCGGTTTTAATCCTTGATATTTTTAAAATATTCATCACCGCGAAAAAAGTGGCAAAAGCGATCAATAACAACAACTATAAATTTATTTTCATTCATCATGATCGATATTTTCAAAATCCAATTATTTCAAAATATTTACAGGCACCTTCTGTTGTTTTCTGCCAAGAACCGTATAGATTTTTTTATGAACCTTATTATGATATCGATAGAAAATTTGGCATTGTGTCGCGCATTGCAATGGCATGTTTATATCCTTTTCATCAATTATTGAAATGGGTGGGGACAATAGGTATTAAACATGCAGATATACTGCTTACCAATTCATATTATACAAGGGAATATATATATAAGGCTTATCGCAGATGGTCCAAGGTGGCATATCTTGGAATAAAAACAAGCAATTATCCTCATGAAAATATGCAAGTCCAAAATATAGTACTAAGTATCGGCGCAATAAATTGGAAGAAAAAACATGATTTAGTTATCAGATCTGTTATGCTTATTGATGAGGATATTCGACCCCAAGTTAAGATAATAGCACCCATAATTGGCAATAAAAAGGAACAAAAAAGATTAGAGACCTTGGCGATGCAAAATAAAGTCAAAATAACCATTGAGGAAAAAGTAACCCATGAGATACTAATTAAATATTACAATTCTGCAATCGCCACCATATGCGCATCAATCATGGAGCCGTTTGGAATTGTCGCGCTGGAATCTATGTCGTGTGGCACTCCGGTTATTGCCATGAACGAAGCTGGGTATAGGGAAACGATAATAGATGGCGAAACTGGATATTTGGTGGATAGAAGTGAAGCGGCAATAGCAGAAAAAATTCTAGCTCTCAGGAACGATTATGAGCTAAGGCAACTGATGGGGAAAAACGGCTTGGAGCATGTTAGGAAAAATTGGGATTGGAGTAAAAGAAAGCAAGAAATGCTTGCCCTTATTGCAAGGGAATTATAGCTCTTCGTGGATGAAAACTGCGTTTGCCCTTACGGGGCTGCTGGCTTGTACTCCCTATATGTGTCATTTTGGGTTTGATTTGGATTTTCTTCGTTGTTACCTCCAGGAATCCGGTAAGTTGCGGGTTACTTCAATGTTTGAAAATTCCTTGCTCTTTTTAGCACCCACCTTCTTTGCCCATTCTGCCATTCGGCAGATACCTTCTTCAAGGTTGACCTTCGGTTTGTAACCGAATACACGTTTAACCTTGTCATGTAAGGAAAAAGCATTTGCCACTTCTTTACGTGCGGGGAGGTATTGGATTTCATTATTTGCGGCCATGGCATTAAGCACGGCGCGAGCAAGATAATTAACCGAATATTCCTTGTCTGCACCAAGGTTGAAAACCTGATTGTAGGCCTTTATCTCAAAAACCGAATGTGCAATTACCGGGGCAACGTCTGAAATGTAGCTGAAGGCCCGCTTCTGCCCGCCATCGCCAAAGACGGTAAGTTTTTTGCCCTGCATTATCTGATTTAAAAAGATACCGATGACGTTCCGGTATTTGTCTCCGATGTTCTGGTGTTCGCCAAACACGTTATGGGCACGGAAAATAATGTAATTAAGGTCCCACATCATCTTGGAGACATGCAGGTCTAGCTCAACAGCGTACTTGCTAATGCCGTAAGGATCTTCGGGATGAGGGGTCATCTCCTCAACGAACGGCGGCTTTGATTGACCGTATACCGCGATTGAACTTGCAAACACGAAACACTTAACTCCATGATTTACGCTGGCGTTAATGAGATTGACGCTGCCGATGAGATTATTCTCGTAGTTGAACCGTTTTATAAAGAAGCTGAGCCCTTCGGCGGCGTATGCCGCCAAATGGTAGACATAATCGAACCTATTCCGCTTAAAAAGGCTAATAACAAACTCGTAGTCTGTAATACTTCCTTCAATGAAGGTAGTATTCTTGGGGATATTTTCACTGAACCCCCCAGAGAGATCGTCCAGGACCATGACATCATGACCTTCATGCGCCAGGATTTCGGCAATATGCGAGCCAATAAAACCAGCTCCACCAGTGACAAGCATTTTCATGGAAAGACCTTTCCCTGCGGACTCATCGTAGACTGCAGCTCTCTAAAATCTCAACCCGCCAAGCCGGTTTAATGCGAACTATCACGGTCTTTATCCCCAAAGAAAATCAACGTCGCATCAATAATGCCTCGCATGATTGACCCAATTTTTAATAGCTTCTTGTCAGCAAATGGCAATATAGCAAGAATTGCAATTTTAATTACGGAAATTATCCAAGAATATACAAGTAAATAAAATCTATAGCCGAAGTTTCTTGTTATAAGAACGCGATTACGCGAAGAATAATACAAATAAAAGGGGGTATAGTTTGCCAGTCCTATTCCTGCTTGGACCTTATGATAAATTCGCGAAGCTGCCTGATAATAAATCGGGATGGAAGCCTTGCGGAGCCTGATGCAAAACTCCGTGTCGTCAAGGTAAATAAAAATTGATTCTTTCAGTAAACCTATAGCCGCAAAAACTTCACTTTTAACAAGCATCAGGCAGCCGCTAGCGTATTCGACCTTGCAATCATTGTTATATTCCTGCCTGTCCTTTTTAAAATGGCCCCGGTGTTTTCCTATCCCATGTATAAGAGACAGGTCACCACCTGCATACCATACCATGGTTCTATCTTGGTTACAACAGATTTTTCCAGTGATTACGTGGAGTTTTTCTGGTATTGAAACCCCTTTTTGAATTAAAATTGATAGGAAATCTGGCTCAACCTCGGTATCATCATTGAGGATCATGATGTAATCGAATCGAGCAGCCAAACAATATTTAATGCCCAAATTGTTGCCACCGCAAAAACCAAGGTTAATCTTGCTTTGCAGTAAGGTAATTTCAGGAAAGGTCTCTTTTAATTTTTCTCCCGAATTATCAGTCGAATTATTATCAACGACGACTATGGAGAACTTGGGATAATTAACCGATAGAAGAGATTTTACGCATTTTGAAGTCATAGAAAAACGATTAAGTGATAAGAGAACAATTCCGACAGAAGGGGTTTGAGTAAGCATCTTGGATTTGTTCTAATGTTTTAAGTGGTACGAGATAAAATTAATTGTATCATATAAAATAATAGTTTATGAGATTTGATATTATTTTTGAGTAAGAAATTGTTTCTGATGGGACGTATTTTATATAAAAAAGTATAGTTTAGAAAAAGGATTTGCGGCGGAAAATGGTGATTTACGTATTTCATATCCACAGCATAACTACAATAGCTTCAATAGGATGACTCAAATATAACTTCAATTTGTCGCTGCATGGTCGAAAATAATGGCTTACTTCCAAGGTTATCTAGATGAATTGAAAATTGCCAATTCTATAGTTAAAATAATTTTGGCTAATCTGATTTAAATATGGAACGATAGTAAATAAAAAAGTTGGCATTCGGCCTCATTCGAGACCGATCTTCTTCTTTCACTTGCGACGGAGAAAGAGAAGACGAGATGCCAACTGCACAAGAAATACTCAATTCCTTTGTTGGAATCAATGGTTTTTCGGTTGACTGTGAAGCTGTCGAGTTCAATGCGCAGACAATGACTGCGATCATAGGAATTCGACCCATAGATGCGCACCAGGCAGTTTGTGACAGGTGCGGCCATACTGTCTCCAGCATCAAGGATCGACAGAGACGGTTTTACCGGGACAGACCGGTATTCGACTGGCGTGTGTTTCTGATGGTTGATCGCAGACGAGTGGTTTGCTCCCGGTGTGGCGTACACAGCGAGCGTTTGCCGTTTATGGATGGCCGCTCCCGTTTTACCCGCCGGTTCGAGCGAATGGTTTTTGAAGATTGTATGCAGCAGACTATAGCAGCCGCAGCGAAGAGACACTCCATATCGTGGCATCAAGCTGCCCGCATTGAATATGCGATGCTTGAACGATACAACGATATCCGTGGACCGTTGCGCAACATCCGCTGGGTCGGCGTTGATGAGATTTGCTACGGTAGGAGAAACAACCTGTATACGATCATCAGCGACCTTGAACGTTCCGCTGTTATCGGTGTCGCTGACGGCAACCAGACATCGTCGCTGGACGCATTCTTCAAAACTGCTGGTACGGCTTTCTGCGAAAAGGTGGAAGTGGTGTGCATGGACATGTGGAAAGCATTCAGGACCAGCGTTACCGCCTTCTGTGGCAAGGCCAAGATTATCTTCGACAAATTCCATCTGGTTCGGCATCTCAATGATGCGATAGATGAAATCCGCCGTAGAGAGTTTTTCAGACAAGGCGGGGCGAAGCGGGAACTGGTGAGGGGTAAACGTTGGCTTTTCCTGCGCAGGTGGTTCAATCTGACCGCAGAGCAGAAAGGGTTGCTTAAGGAAACGCTCTCTGTCAACAAACGCCTCAGTATCACCTATTATCTGAAAGAAATATTCGGTTCCCTGTGGTTCTACCGCAGGCGTGCCTGGGCGTTGAAGTTCCTGGAGCGTTGGCAGAAGCAGTTGAGGTGGCAGCGCCTCGAACCTTTGGAAAAGTTTATGGCATTGGTTCGAAACCATCTGGATGGCATCCTGAATTATTGCGATGTAAAAATCCCGCTCGGACGGGTCGATGCCATCAACGGTGTCATCAAAAACATCATCCGAAGGTCGAGAGGATTTAGGAATCATAGGCATGGCGCATTGAGAATAATGTTCCTGACCGATCCGGATGCATATCGAACATTAAACGCTTGTTTCCATACTTAAACGAGAATAGCCATAATTTTATTGTAAACGCAATTTATTCCATGCTAGAGCAGGACTTTTCATCTAACAATAAATTAATGGCCATATTTTTCAAACTATCACGAAACAGTGTCCTGCTAGTAAAATTTTATCATCAAACAAAAAATAATACAAGATCTTCACTATTTAATTGCTCTCAGGAAAGGTAAAATTCCCCGCAGCTCTGCTGCGGTTCTAAGTTATTCTTAAATTTCTTGATACCTTGAAGCTCTGCTTCGAGGTAGTTCATTTCGGTTCAGACCCGGTACTGCGTTGCCCGGGAATCGATTTATGTCAAGTGTGTTCTGGGGACATGTACGAAGCGAAGTGTACCAAAAATGCAGCGCGGAACACTAAAAAAAAACCGAGATGAAACTGGAAGTTGTTGAGGATATCGTGAACCGCATTGAATTTGCCAAACAGCGTACTGGGCTGCCCTACAAGAGTCTGCGTCGGGCCATGGAAATCTCGCATCGCACGTTCAGGCGATGGAGACTGCGCAAGCAAAGCGGGAAACCGGAGATCACTCAAAAAGAGCCATGGCCACGGCACGAAGGAAAGCTATCGAAGCCTGACTGCAAAAAAACAACATCATCAGGATGACTCAGAACGGTAAAAGTGTCACCCAATTTTCAGATTAAAAAGGGCCATTATCTTGTTGGCAGCACAACGTACGCAAAGCAACGGCTTCATTTAACGGCTGCACATGACCCTTCTTGATGAGCATTTCCGGACAAAAGGTCGTGAGAAGTGATACGAAAGCCTGGAACCTATGCAGAATGACCTTGATGCCTATTTGGAGCATTACAACACCAAGGCGACCCCATCAGGGCGCAACATGAACGGACTGACGCCAATAAATGTATTTTCACAAGGTGTCAAAGAACTCAAAGAAATGAATAAAAATAACAAGAAAAAGGCAGATCAAATCTCAAGGCTTGACAGAGACAACTGTCAGGTGAATACCATCACTGTACAGATATTTTGCAAATCCGTTGATGCATTCATGATAACAATTAATCATTTAGAGTGATCAGACGGCAAGATTTACCTTCACAATCCGTAATTCGTTATTGCGTAATTTAATATTATTTATCGCAAAAGTCTCTATACAGTCATTGTCCCATTTAAAACATCCTAATCAAAGACTTATAACTATTTTTTGACTTGGAATATCATTCTGATGTAATTTAAGAACTTACAACATATTAGTATTTGCATGTTTTTTTATTTTCATTTTAAGCATTCCCTGTGTTTATGATGGCGAATCCAAGATATGGTTTTAAAAATGGTATCGAAAACAATTTTAATTATAAGTTTTTTGACCACTTTCTCTATTTATGCTGTTGAACCCTCTGACGTTTCGAAGTTGGAAACTTTTGAAAATCAAAAAATAAATCCAAACACCTATAGCTCTTCTGCCCACGCCTTTAGTTCTCCTCCCGATCTTATTAATTCAATCAATCCCGATCAATATTTTATTGGCGGAGGCGATGTTTTTTTCATTTCGGTCATTGGGAATTCATCGATCCAATATACCGGAACAGTCAATCAGCAATGCGAATTATATGTTCCCGCATTAGGCATCATTAAGCTGGGGAAAATGTCCCTCGCCGAAGCAAAAAAACAAATTGCTAACTATGTTCAAGTGAAATTAAAAAAAGCCAACAATATTTACGTTGAATTAATAGAAATAAAAAAAGTAGCTGTTTCAATAAACGGCGCAGTTGCCAATCCCGGGACTTATTCTTTTTCCGGAGCCTTTAGGCTGCTTGATGCCCTTCGCGCGGCCAACAACGGCGCCTTGCCTTCTTATAACGATTGTAACTATCGGGAAGTAGTATACATGACAAGTGATAGCATTGAAGCGATTGATTTATTCGAATATTTATTGAAAAATAATATTAGGTCAAACCCGTACCTTTATCCGGGCAGTAGTATAAATATCTCTTATGCCACTCGTCATGCAATAATCAACGCGCCAATAAAATCAATTGTTGGGGGATGGGTTCCGATAAAAGAAAAGGAGATTCTTTCCGAGCTTCTGTCCTTTTTCAAATTTGATGCCTCGGCTGACACGTCAAAGATTCTCTTTCAAAGCACCGCAGCCGACAACCAAAATTCCGCTCGTACCATCTCTTGGAATGATGCGGCTTCAATCCATTTACAAGACAGAGATATTATTACGATTTTACAGAAGAAGAATTACTCTGTTATGCCTATGGCTTCCGTCACTGGTGAAGTCGCCAGTCCAGGTTCATTTCCAATGATAAGGGATTCGACAACCGCAAAAGACCTATTAGAACTGGCTGGAGGGGTTACGGTCTATGGTGATAAAAGCCGGGCGGCGATTGTGCGGCACAGCAAAATCGAGGGGTCCGATTCTGCGAAAATCCTGTCATTGTCAAAAATCCAAGCGATGGGAATTCGTCCGGAAATAAATGCGGGACTTTCAAAGATGACATTATTGGAGGATTATTCGATAATTGAATTGACAGAATCGAATTATTCAATAAAACTCTGCCCAAATGATAATATTGTAGTTCCGCGAAAGGACAATTTTGTTTATGTAAGTGGAAACGTCAAGTTGCCCGGGGCATATGAATATCGTTCGGGCAAATCTTTTGTCTACTATATCAATTTGGCGGGAGGATATACCAATAAAGCGGACAGGACCAATGTTTTTGGAATCCGCAATTACAGTAACGTTTCGCAAATAATTGACCTCAGCCAAATCCGTTCTGCGGATATAATTGTGGTACCCGACTCCCAGGAGGCCAAATTTTTAACGATAATATTATTACCTATCTTACAGACGGTCGCAACCATTATTTCCGTTGTTCTGGCGCTTTATACGGTTGCTCACCATTAACTCTTAAAATAGCACTCAGGATGGACCACTTTTCATGGAAAATCGGATCAATATAGAGCCTTTCTTATTTGCTTTAGTTCGGCACAGAAATGCCATTCTGCTTCATTTCTTCATTATTGTAATTATCGCCTGGATCTATGCGTTTTTTATTGCAAAAAAAGAATACAAGGCTGAAATGGTTTTTTTACCGCCCATCAGTGAAAATTCCATCACAAGCATTTTGCCCGGCCTTTCCCTTCCTTCAACGTCGACGTCGGATATCATGCCCGAGCAGATCACGACAATATTTTTAAGCATGTCCGTCAAACGAAAAATTATTGATAAATTTAATTTGTATGCCCATTATAAAATGGAAAAAAACCAAAACAAATTCGTCAACACCGCCAAAATTCTCGATAAAAGCCTTTTATTGAATTCTGACGAAATAGGGACCTTTGGCTTTACCAAAACCATATCCTTTTCCTTGTGTGCATACCATACATCGCCCGACACGGCTTTTCAGATGGTTAGCTATGCATTTGACGTGCTCGATTCGGCCGTGCGGGCGATTTCGTCCGACCGGGCTCGACAGAACCGGGTGTTTATTGAAACGCAACTGGATAAAAACAAGTTAATTCTGGATAGCCTGCAGAAAGCATTACAAAAATTTCAAATCCAGAATAAAGCATATAATGTCCCGGAACAGATAAAGATGACGATCAAAGCATACGCGGATGTCAAGGCCGCAGCGCTTGCCAACGAAATTAAAATAAAGGCGATCCATAATGAATTCAACGGAGAAACACCGGAAATTGTTTCTTTGCAAAAGAGCAACCTTGCATTACAACAAAAGCTTGCGCAAATTGAAACAAGTGAAAATCCGGAAGTAATGCCAAGTTTGGAGAATTCCACGAAATTGTTCCCGCAATATGCCAATTTAATGCAGGACATAGAAGTTCAGGACCAGCTAATTCTATTTATTACCAGGGAACTGGAGCAGGCGAAAATAAAGGAAGCAAGAAACGTTTCCGGTCTTCAAATTTCAGATCCGCCTTTTGTCCCCGAATATAAGGCGCGGCCCAAAAGAATTGCAATAATGGCGGAAATGGCCGGCGTTTACATGCTGTTTGTTTTTTGTTTTTTTACATTGGGGGAATTTTACAAGATTTCCTTGAATAACAGTAAATTTCTTAAGGAATTCTTGCTTTCATTTAAAAGTCATTCCACATAATTGTAACCTCACCGGAATATTTCCTTAATAATTAAAATATGATTGCATCAAAAATTATGATGCTGTATGAAAGTTTCCGGATCAACGGGCTCCTTAAGCGGTTTTTTTGGTTTTTATTACCTTCCTCTTTTCTTTTCTTTTTGTTTATTTGCTTTCAAATCGGCAAACCTTTCCTTTCCCTTGTTCCGTGTATTGCTTTACTTTTTCTTATTGCTTTCAATTATTTCGGGACCATTAAAACTCTTACCGCAGTTTCGATTTCGACATTTTTTATTTATTATGTGGAAGACCTCCCTATACCAGGATTTATTACATTGGGTCCAACAGAAATACTAATTATAATTTGTTTTCTGTTTTTTCCCCTTTTTGTCCGCAAGGACATCTTGAATTTTATAAAATTAATCCCGTATAAGAAAAGCATGTTCCTCCTTTTGTTTTCAATCCTATTAACGTCGGTCTACATTTTTTCAAAATCGAACAGCTATTTTGGGCGGGCTTCTTATGGAAATTCAAAAGTCGTCATTTTTATTTTAGGGTATGTCCTGGCATTCTATCTTCTTTACTATAATCATATTTCAATAAAGATGGTTTTTAATTGTCTAATAGCCGCAGGCATTTTATTTATAGCAGCGATCATCTTTTATTATTGGAAAAGTGGTAATCTAAACGGTATTATTACACAAAGGATTGGCACAGATATCTCGATCCATCCAAACGCAATCGCCATGGCCCTGGACATGATATTTCCAATCGCCTTTTTTTCCGCATTGTATTATAAGAAAAACATGATAATAAAAGTAATGTTGTTTTTCTTTTCATTTTTATTTCTTGTCACTTTGTTCTTTACCTATTCTCGAGGCAGCTACTTTGGGTTGATGGCAATGGGAATATATTTATTTTTTAACAAAATTAAATTGTATAAGATCGTACTTTTTATAATAATCATCTTTTTATCGTTTACGTTTTTATATGAGGGCATACTTTATCGTTTTAATAAACACGACCCGGCAGTAATGGAATCCAATATCGAACGAGTGGCCCTTATGCAATCGGCATTTAAAATGATAAAAAACAATTATTTCATTTTCGGAAATGGGAT
>DATJAL010000041.1 GCA_035516255.1 Chitinivibrionales bacterium
TGAAATCGAAGGCGTGGTCCACGACGCCACGGAACGCGAACTGACCACCACCGAAATCGGCGAAATGATCATGCACCGGCTGAAAAAACTGGATAAGGTCGCCTACGTGCGCTTTGCTTCCGTGTACATGGATTTTAAGGACGTGCAGGAGTTCATGTCCGAGCTGAAAAATCTTTTGAAGGACCGCACGAAAAAATAGCGGGTTAACCGCTGGCACTTGACGGTCCACACCCAGCCCTTCACGAGTTTCGGAACTTCTTGGGGTAAGAAATTCAAACATGGAGAAACCGGCATGCGGAAAACTTGGGCGGTTCTTGGCGCGGGAATTTTGATTGCTATTTTAAGCGTGGCAGGCGCCGGGGGACAGACCGCCAAGGATTCGGGAAAAGAGGCGCCGGCTTTCCGGCCGGAAGACATTCGCGCGCACGTAAAGTTTCTCTCGAGCGATTTGCTGGAAGGACGCGGCACCGGCGCGCGCGGCGGCGACATCGCCGCCGATTATATTGCCACGCAATTTGACCTGGATGGACTGAAGCCTGCCGGCAATGACGGCACGTTTTTTCAGAGCGTGCCCATGGTGGGTGTGGAAACGATGCCGGACACCACGTTCCAATTGGTGCCGGACAAAGGAGAGCCGGTCACGCTGAAAAATCTCGACGACTACATCGTGAACAACGAGAGCCAGACCGAAATTGCGGACATTGATACGCCCATCGTTTTTGTTGGGTTCGGCATCCAGGCGCCGGAATATAAATGGGACGATTACAAGGGCGAGGACATGAAGGGCAAGGTCGCCCTCATCTTTGTGAACGAGCCGCCATCGAACGATCCGAATTTTTTCAAGGGGAAGGCGCTTACGTATTATGGGCGCTGGATGTACAAGTTCGAGGAAGCGCCGCGGATGGGCGCCGTCGCTGCTCTCGTGATTCATCGCACCGATCTTGCCAGCTACGGCTGGCAGGTGGTGCGCAACTCGATGGGAAAGGAACGCTCGTTCCTGAAACTCGATGGTGCGCCCAAACTGAAAGCCGCTTCATGGGTGCAATGGGACGTGGCGCAAAAAATCGTGGGAATGGCGGGCCTCAATCTCGATAAATTATATGAGCAGGCGCAATCGCGGAACTTCAAGCCAATCGAACTTCCGGTGCATTTGAAAGCGCATATTGTCAGTGAATTACACCCGTTTGTTTCGCGAAATGTGGTGGCCAAACTGGAAGGCTCCGATTCCAAGCTCAAGGATCAGGCGGTAATGTACACGGCGCATTACGATCATCTGGGCATTGATCCGTCATTGAAAGGCGACAAGATTTTCAACGGAGCCGTGGACAATGGCACAGGCTGCGGAATTTTGCTGGAGCTGGCGCGCGTGTGGGCCGCATCGCCTGTGCGCCCGAAACGATCCATCTTTTTTGTTTCTGTGACCGCGGAAGAGCAGGGCTTGCTCGGCTCGGAATATTTTGGAAAGCACCCGCCGATTCCGGATCATGACATTTCTTTGGACCTGAATTATGACGCCTTAGCTCCCATCGGCATTCCACAAGAAGTGGAAGTGACCGGCGCGGAACGCACGACGTTTTATCCCGTGGTTGAAAAAGTTGCCAGGGATTTCGGAATGGAAATTCGTCCCGATTCGCAACCCGGCGCGGGCCACTATTACCGCTCCGATCATTTCAGTATGGCGCGCGTGGGAGTTCCGGCGTTTTCCATTAGCGAAGGCGTGAAATATGGAGGACATGACCTGGCATGGGGAGAAGCGCAGGCGGAAGATTACGTGAAGAATCATTACCACCAGCCGAGCGACGAATTCCAGGCGGATTGGGACTTCAGCGGGCTCGCGAAGATGGCGAAGTTTGGATACGAGCTCGGATTGAA